>SLCE01000009.1 GCA_007125985.1 Ectothiorhodospiraceae bacterium
CGTCTCTACCACCGCCATCTTCCGCGGCATCTTCTGGTTCCTCATCATGGACCTCGCCGTGCTGATCTTCCTGCTCCTGGTCCCGGAGTTCATCCTCTTCCTGCCGCGCGTGATGGGATGAAGCATGCGCGCACGACACAGCTAGACTGACTAGCATTCAACCAACATGAGGATCTGAGAAAATGCCTGAAGCCTTTATCGTTGCAGCAGCACGCACTGCCGGCGGCCGCCGCGGCGGCAAATTGTCCGGCTGGCACCCAGCGGACCTGGCAGCAAACGTGCTGGATGCGCTGATCGCCCGTTCAGGCGCTGACCCGGAACTGGTGGAAGACGTCATCATGGGCTGTGTCGGCCAGGCCGGTGAGCAGGCCACCAACGTCGCGCGTAATGCAGTGCTGGCCTCCAGCCTGCCCGAAAGCGTACCCGGAACCTCGGTTGACCGGCAGTGCGGTTCCTCACAACAGGCACTGCACTTCGCGTCCCAGGCCGTCATGTCCGGCACCATGGATGTGGTGATTGCCGCCGGCGTGGAAAGCATGTCGCGTGTGCCCATGGGGCTCCCCTCCTCTCTGGCGGCGAAAAACGGGTTCGGCTTCTATGTCAGCCCGCAGATGACTAAACGCTACCCGGACGTGCAGTTCTCCCAGTTCATCGGCGCCGAGATGATCGCGAAGAAGTACAACCTGTCGAAAGAAGAGCTGGACCGGTACGCGCTCACAAGCCATCAACGCGCCATCCGCGCCACCGAGGCCGGAGCGTTTGACGAGGAAATCGTACCGGTGAACATCCGCGTGCTGGACGAGCCGGAATCCGACGAGCTTCACCGTGTGGACGAGGGCATCCGCTTCGACGCCAGCATGGAATCCATCTCCGGCGTCAAACTCCTGGATGAGGAAAACGGCCGGCTCACCGCCGCCACCGCCAGCCAGATCTGTGATGGCTCCTCAGGTGTGATGGTGGTCAACGAGCGCGGCCTGAAAGCGCTTGGCGTCGAGCCCATCGCCCGCATTCATCACCTGTCCGTCATGGGGCACGACCCGGTGATCATGCTTGAGGCCCCGCTGCCGGCCACTGAACGGGCGCTGAAAAAAGCCGGTATGTCAGTGGACGACATCGATCTGTTCGAGGTCAACGAGGCATTCGCCTCCGTACCCCTGGCTTGGCTGCAGACCCTGGGCGCAGACCCGGAACGGTTGAACGTGCGCGGCGGCGCCATCGCGCTGGGTCACCCCCTGGGCGCCTCGGGTACGAAACTGATGACCACGCTTGTGCATACGCTGAAGCAGGAAAACAAGCGTTATGGCCTGCAGACCATGTGCGAAGGCGGTGGTCTGGCCAATGTGACCATCGTCGAACGGCTGTAACCGGGCCGTTCAGCCACTCGGACTGCCGCCGGGTTCGCCACCGACGTGGTGACCCCGGCGGGCCCTGCCAGTCCGGCCCCGCCCTATGCTATAGCGGTGTTCCATTCAGATGAGAACTCAGGCGACGCCGTGCACCCCACACTGCTGGTATTGATGGGCCGACCCGAAGAAGGCGATACGATCGGCCAGGAAAGCCTGCGGCAACTGCCCCCCGGGCGCAGCTTTCCCTACAGCATGCTCAGCAATTCCCTGGCCTATCTGGCAATGACGCTCGGCCACCATCAGGAGGCCCGGCAACCACTGAAGGAATCGCGGCGTACGCAGGACGCGAGCGGGGGCAAGGCGCGGGCCGCAGGCAATGGCTTCGCAGAGCGCCGTGGGAATCGTTCAGCGCTTCCCTAATCCTGGCTGTTACCCCAGCGGCCGTTACCGATCATCACAAACTGTTACCCATGGTAACGCACCGTCATCGCCAAAAAGCTTCCAATCCATTGAATTAAAAAACATTACCATCGGGCACGATGTCTGCAGTGGCACTGAGACCACATGACTGGCATCACGGCGATGACCGAAAATAACGACACAACGGAGGAGCACGGGCAGCGTCCGCAGGAATCACAGGGCATCGTGGACTTCCTGCGCCGACATGCACCGTTCGCCGACATGGAACCGGAGCACCTGGAGTTCCTGGCGGCACGGGTTGCGGTCGAAAGCTATGCCCGGAACGCGATCATCACGACGCCGGACGACGGGCCGGCGTCGTGCCTGTTCATCATCTGGCAGGGGCGGGTCCGTGGTGAATCACCGGACGCCGCGGGCCAGGGTGTTTGGGAACTGGTGCCAGGGGAGCTGTTTCCCATCGGCGCCCTGCTCTCCCACCGCCCGGTGCAGACCGTGGGCCGGGCCGCAGAAGAAACCGTGTGCTACCGGCTGAACCGCGCGGCCTTCGATTCGCTGCTGGAACGCTCCACACCGTTCAACGATTTCTGCACCCGCCGCCTGGGCAGCCTGCTGGGGCAGGTGCGCCGCCAGGTGCAGACCAGTGCCCTGGAGGGGCTGGGCGGCGACACCACACTGAATTTCACGCTTGGTGAACGGCTGCGCCGGGAGCCCGTGACCTGCACCCCGGAGACGCCGATTCACACGGCGCTACAAGCCATGGAGCAGGCTCATGTGGGAAGCATGCTGGTTACGGACGACGCCATGCGCCCCGCGGGTGTATTCACGCTGCCGGACCTGCTCACCCGCGTGGTACTTCCGGGCGTGGACCTGGAAGCCCCCATCCGAACGGTCATGACGCCGAACCCCATCAGCCTGCCGGGCACCGCGTTCGGGTTCGAGGCGGCCATGCTCATGGCACACAACGGCATCCGCCACATCTGCGTGGTGGAGCGGGACCGTCTGCTGGGCGTGGTCTCCGAGCGGGACCTGTTCTCCCTGCAGCGGGTCGGCCTGGTGAACCTCAGCCGCAGCATCGCCCGTGCCGACTCGGTGGATGCGATCTCCCGGGTCGGCCATGACATCCACTTGCTGGTGGAGCAGATGATCGCGCAGGGCGTCAAGGTGGGGCAGATCACCCAGATCATCACCCTGCTGAACGATCAGATCGGGCGCCGCATTATCGACCTGCACCTGCAGGACGTGGAACTACCGGATGTGCGCTTCGCCTGGCTGGTGTTCGGCAGCGAAGGCCGCCAGGAACAGACCCTGAAAACCGATCAGGACAACGGCATCATTTTCGAGACACAGCCCGGCGGCCCGTCCGCGGACACGGTACGCGACGCCCTGCTCCCCATCGCCCGCCGTATCAACGAGGCGCTGGACCGCTGCGGTTTTCCGCTGTGCCCGGGCAACATCATGGCCAGCAACCCGGATTGCTGCCTGAGCGTGGAGGAATGGCAGGCTCGATTCCGTCGCTGGGTGGACCAGGGCACGCCGGAACACCTGCTGAACGCGTCCATCTACTTCGACTTCCGGGTCATCCACGGCCCCACCGGGCTGGCCGGAAGCCTGCGTGACTGGCTACTGGAGCGCACCGCCGGCAACAGCCGTTTCCGCAAGCAGATGGCGCTCACCGCACTGAATCTGCGCCCTCCGCTGGGCCTGATCCGGGACTTCAAACTCAGCTCCGGCGGCGAGCACCCCAATAGCCTGAATCTCAAGTTGAACGGCACAGCCCCGTTTGTGGATGCCGCCCGCATTCTGGCGCTGGCCAACCGTATTCCTGAAACCAACACCACGCAGCGGCTGCGCCAGGCCGCGCGGTGTGGCGCGGTGCGAAGCCGCGACGCGGAAGCCTGGGTCGAGGCCTATGACTACATCCAGATGCTGCGCATGCGCAAGAACCAGGAACAGGCCGCTGCCGGGCAACCGCTGAGCAACCATGTCGCGCCGGACAGCCTCAACGCGCTGGACCGGCGGATTTTGAAGGAGGCCTTTCGCGAGGCTCGCAAACTGCAGTCGAAACTGGCGACGGACTACCAGATCTGAGGCGTCGCCCTAAAAGGAAGTGAAACGGAGGAGGCATGCAATGACAGAGCAACAGTCATCCCGGTCAGAGTACTGGAAAACCAACCTACGCATCATCGCCTGGTGCATGGCCCTATGGGCCCTGGTATCCATGGTGTTCGGCATTCTGCTGGTACAGCCACTCAATGCCATCGAAATAGGCGGCTACAAACTGGGCTTCTGGTTTGCCCAGCAGGGTTCGATCTATGTGTTCATCGGGATCATCTTTTTCTACGCCTGGCGCATGAACAAGCTGGATCGCCAGTACGACGTGTACGAAGACTGAGGGGGCCCGGCACATGGATCTGCAGACACTTAGTTTCATCGCGGTGGGCCTGACCTTCGCGATCTACATCGGCATCGCCATCTGGGCGAAGGCCGGTTCCACCAGTGAATTCTACGTGGCCGGCAAGGGGATCAACCCGGTGGCCAACGGCATGGCCACGGCAGCCGACTGGATGTCCGCCGCGAGCTTTATCTCCATGGCAGGCCTGATCGCCTTTCTGGGTTACAGCGGCGGTGCCTACCTGATGGGCTGGACCGGTGGCTACGTGCTCATGGCCCTGCTGCTGGCCCCGTACCTGCGCAAATTCGGGAAGTTCACGGTGCCGGAGTTCATCGGCGACCGCTTCTATTCCAAGACAGCCCGCGTGGTGGCAGTGATCAGCCTGCTGGTCATGTCCATCACCTACGTTATCGGGCAGATGCGCGGTGTCGGGATCGCCTTCTCCAATATCCTGCAGGTAGACCTGACCGTAGGTCTGGTCTCGGGCATGGTGATCGTGTTCATCTACGCCGTGTTCGGCGGCATGAAGGGCATCACCTACACCCAGATCGCCCAGTACGTGATCATGATTTTCGCCTACACGGTACCGGCCGTGTTCATCTCACTGCAGCTCACCGGCAACCCCTTGCCGCAGCTCGGCCTGGGCTCTACCGTGGACGACGGCCGTCACCTGCTGCAGGCGTTGGACCAGACCCTGGTGGATCTCGGCTTCGCCGCGTACACCTCGGTGGGGACCAGCATGACGCAGATGAACATGTTCCTGCTCACAATCTCGTTGATGATCGGCACCGCGGGTCTGCCCCACGTGATCGTTCGGTTCTTCACCGTGCCCCGCATCCGTGATGCGCGTAAGTCCGCCGGCTGGGCCCTGGTGTTCATCGCCATCCTCTACACCACTGCGCCGGCTGTGGGTGCCATGGCCATGTGGAACCTGTTGAACACAGTGCAGCCGGGTGAGGTGGGCACCGAGGAAGGCAACCTGCGCTTTGACGACAAGCCCGACTGGATGGAGCGCTGGGAACGCACCGGCCTGCTGGCTTTCGAGGACAAGAACGAGGACGGCCGGATCCAGTACTACAACGATCGCAACCCGGAATTCGCCGCCATGGCCGAACAGGAATACGGCTGGGAAGGCAGCGAGATCACCCGGATCGACCGCGACATCATGGTGCTGGCCAACCCGGAGATCGCGGGCCTGCCCAACTGGGTGATCGCCCTGGTGGCGGCGGGGGGTATTGCGGCAGCGCTGTCCACCGCGGCGGGGCTGTTGCTGGCCATATCCTCATCCATCTCACATGACTTGCTGAAAGGGACATTTACGCCAAACATCTCTCAGAAATCGGAGCTGTTGGCGGCCCGCATCAGCATGGGCGGTGCCATCCTGCTGGCCGGCTACCTAGGGCTCAATCCACCAGGCTTCGCGGCGGAGGTGGTTGCCCTGGCATTCGGCCTGGCAGCGGCCAGCCTGTTCCCGACGCTGATGATGGGCATCTTCTTCAAGAAGATGAACAAGGAAGGCGCCATCGCGGGCATGTTGGCCGGTCTGACCACCACCCTGGTGTACATCTTCCTATACAAGGGCTGGTTCTTCTTCCCGCAGACCGCCATGCTGCCTGACAACCCGGATGGCTGGATTCTGGGTATCAACCCCACCGGCTTCGGCGTCATTGGTGCAATCATCAACTTCGCTGTCGCCTACGGCGTCTCGAAGGTGACCGCACCGCCGCCGGACCACATCCAGCATCTGGTGGAAAGCGTGCGCGTGCCGCGCGCTGACTGAGGCCGGATGGCCCTGGGCCGCAGGGTGCTACGCTGTTCATATCGGACAGCCTTGCGGCCCTGGGGCCATCTGCATGGTCCGACATGGGCCTGCCCACGGGCAGGCCCTTTTTCGGCCCGGGCAGTATGAAGAGCGGTTCAGCACCCATGCACCGTCCAGACATGACCGCGAATCCGGATGACACGCCAGCGCCCGGCCAGGCACTGCGGCAGCGCATTGCCGCCACCGGGACCACGTCTGAACTGGCGGCCATCGCCCGGGAGTTCCGGGCGCTGCAATGCCAGATGACCTGGCTCGGCTACGGTGCCGACATGCAGGGACGCACCGTGACCGGCCTGGTGGACGCGCTCACCTCACGCCTGATTGAACTGGCGGAGGCGCAGATGACACCGGCTCCGGGTCCGTACGCCTGGCTTGCCTGCGGATCGCAGGGACGGCAGGAGCAGACCGTGCATACCGACCAGGACAATGCGCTGATCTACGCGGATGGGCTGCCGGGTGAGGCGGATGCCTGGTTCCAGCGCCTTGGGGAATTCGTCACCGACGGCCTGGCCGCCTGCGGCGTCAGTCATTGCCCCGGCGGTGTCAGCCCGCGCCTTCCCCACTGGCGACGAAGCCGGACCAGTTGGCGGCAGCTATTCCGGAACACGATCGACCAGCCGGAGCGCAAGGCCGTGATGCTGGCCTCGCACTACTTTGACCTACGCGTTGTACACGGCGAACCTGCGTTGTTCGAGCCATTGCGCCGTGAGGCCCTGGAGGCCGCGTCCAGAAACAGCCGTTTCCTGTCCCTGGCAACGGACAACGCCTTGCGTAATGCCCCCGCGCTGGGACTCTTCGGTCGTCTGCGCAGGGTGTGGAGTGGCGCGCACGCGGGCAGCATCAACCTCAAGCACCATGGGCTCATGCCCATCACCCAGCTGGCCCTGAATCACGCGCTGCAGGGCCCCCTGCACCCGCTGAATACCCTGGAGCGCATTCATGCCGCAGCCGACTGCGGGTTGCTCCCGGCGAGTTCGGCGCGCGACCTGGCGCTCGCTTACAACACCATCGCGGACCTGCGTCACCGGCACCTGGCCAGGCAACTCGAGGAAGGCCGGGAGTTGGATAACTTCCTGCCACTGCAGACGGCTTGCTGGCTGGAGCGGCGACAACTGAAAGACGCATTGGCGGTCATCGGCACTGCCCAGAAAGCACTGAAGCTCGGACAGGCGGCCTGACATGAAACGCTTGACCGCCTTGTTCACGCGCACCGCTGGGGAACTGGCCCGTGCGCCGCGCCTCATCTGCACGGCGGACACACCTCTGCAGGAACTGCTTACCCGCATGCGGGAATGCGGCTGCAATCACGCCGTGGTACTTCGGGAGCAGCGACAGCTCCGCGGGCTGATCACGCCCCACAGTCTGATCCGCCACTTAGGAGAGCATGGCCATGGCCTGGCCACGGCCCGCGCCGCGGACGCCATGGAACCGGCACCGACCCTCGTTTCCGCCGCCGAACCGCTGTACCGGCTCACCCCGGCGTTTCACAGCGACGCGCCACTGCTCGTCGTAACGGAATCCGGTGCCCTGCATGGACTGATCCAGCCCCAGGACCTACTTCGCCTGTTGGCCGCGCCGGCTCTGAGCGCTGGGGGTGTCGCAACCACCGATCTGGCTGCCCTGAAACGGGACCAGGAGACAATTGCCCGCGAACTGCTGAGCGAAGGCATGACGGCCACCGACATTCAGCAGGTTTTGACCGCGATGAATGACGATCTCTGCCGCCGCGCGGTGGATGCGGTGACGACTGGCCTGGAACTGGACGGCTGGGGCCGGCCGCCGGTACCTTTCTGCCTGCTGTTGATGGGCTCCGGCGGCCGCGCCGAGAGCCTCCTCGCACCGGATCAGGACAACGGGCTCATTCTGGACGATTACCCGGATACGGCCCATGGCACCATCGACCGCTATTTCGCCGAGTTCGCCTTGCGCCTGACCCACAGGCTGGATGAGGCCGGTCTTCCACTGTGCCCAGGCCATGTGATGGCCAGCAACCCCCTGTGGCGGAAAACCCGCACACAGTGGCGCGGGCAGCTTCAGTACTGGATTCGGCACCGCAGCCCCCAGGCGCTGCTCAATGCCAGCATTCTGCTGGATATGCGTGGCAACGTCGGGGAACCAACGCTGGCCGAGGAACTGCGTGAGGCCATGCTGAAATCCATCGCAGCGGCACCCGGTTTCCTGCGCGCCTTGCTGGTGAACGAGTCTGTCAAGCAGGTCGGTCTGGGCTGGTTCGACCACTTGCAGACCGAGGGCGACGACAGCCCCCACGCCGGGCAGTTCAACCTGAAGCGAAACGGCATGATGCCCCTGGTGGAAGCCGTGCGCCTGTACGCGCTGGCAGCGGGCATCAACGCCAGCTCCACGGTGAACCGGCTGGCCGGGTTGCGGGCAGCCGGAAAACTGGATACGGACGAACATGATGCCTTGTGCGAGGCTTTCGAGTACCTCTGCACCCTGCAGTTGCGACAGCAGCTGGCCGATCTGGCGTCGGGGCGCCCCGCCGGCCGTCATGTGCCGCCGGAGGCACTGACCCGCCGCGAACAGGAGCAGCTCGTACGCAGCCTGAAGACCGCCGAGGCTTTGCTACGCACCGTTCGCCATACGCTGTTGGGAGGCGATACCAGCTGATCATGAATGCGCGCCAATTGATCAACCTGCTGTTCATCGGAATCGGCATTGCTGCGGTGTCCATTGTCACCGTGGTGGCCTACGCCGTGGCCCCGGGCGCACTGGACAGCCAGCGCGCGCTCGTGGGCGCCCTGTTGGGGGGGCTCGGCCTGGCCGCGCTGGTGGGCTTCGGCTGGCTGTTGCTGGACCGCCTGCTGATGCGGCCCTCCCGCAAGCTCACGCGAGGTATTCGTGCCCTGCTGGAATCCCGTAACGCGGACCAGCAGGTGCCGCTGCCGGAACACCATGCGCTGGGGCAATTGCCGGACGCCGTCCAGGCCATGGCGGATGCCTTGCGCGCATCACGCCGGGAAATCCGCAAGGCCATGGAATCTGCCACCGCACGGGTGGATGAACAGAAAACCTGGCTGGAGGTCATCCTGCAGGGCCTCTCGGAAGGTGTTCTGGTCTGCAACCGTCAGCATCAGATCATGCTTTACAACAAGGCGGCCGTGAGCATTCTCGGCATGCCGGAACACATCGGCCTCGGCCGTTCGCTGTTCGACGTACTCTCGCGCCCGCCGGTCCAGCACACCCTGGAGCGGCTGGAACGACGCCACCGGGAGGACGACGAAACCCCGTCTGAACTCACCGCCCCCTTTGTCTGTACCAGTGCGGACGCCCTCTACATGCTGCACGGCCGCATGGCGTTGATCCTGGATGTGAACGGGGACGTCTCCGGCTATCTGGTCACACTGGTGGATATCTCCGACGACGTGGCGCTGCTGGCCCGCGGCGATGCCCTGCGCCACGCCCTAACCCGGGATCTGCGCGGCATTGCCGCCAATCTGCGCGCCGCCGCCGAGACCATCAGTCTGTACCCGGACATGGAGCCGGAGGAGCGGGCGCGGTTCGACCAGGTGCTGTTGAGCGAGAGCGAGGCCCTGAGCCAACGCCTGGACAACCTGGCACGCCAGATACGGGGCCATCTGCTCGGCCGCTGGCCCATGGCGGACGTGCTGGTCACCGACCTGGTGAGCTGTCTGGAGCAACGCCTGGAAGACCTGCCGCAGGTCCATGTCACCCTGGTGGGCATGCCCTTGTGGCTCCACGGCGACAGCTTGTCACTGATGCAGGCGCTGGACTGTCTGCTGCGCCATCTGCATGCCCATACGGGACAAACCGCCTTTGATGTGGAATCAAAACTGGGTGACCGAAACGTCTACCTGGACATCGGCTGGGAGGGCAGACCTGTTCCGGCCGGTCTGTTGGAGGAATGGCTGGACACGCGCTGCAGTGACGAAGACGGCGATCAGCGTCTGCGGGACATCCTCGAGCGCCATGGCTGCGAGGTCTGGAGCCAGAACGCCCGGCATGCGGGCTGGGCCCTGCTCCGGTTGCCGCTTCCCGCGCCCACGCGGCCACAGTTCCTGCCGGAACCCCAGCGGCTGCCGGCACGGCCGGAGTTCTATGATTTCGGCCTCATGCGCGAACACGAGGGCAGTGAGGCACTGGCGGGCAAGCGCCTGGCGGATCTGAGCTTCGTGGTCTTCGACTGCGAGATGACCGGACTCAACCCGGGCGGTGGCGACGAGATCATTTCCATCGCCGGCGTGCGGGTGGTCAAACGCCGCATTCTCACCGGTGAGACCTTTGAGCGGCTGGTGAACCCGGGGCGGAGCATTCCCGCGGATTCCACCCGCTTTCATGGGATCACGGACGAGGACGTGAAGGACAAACCCTCGATTCAGGTAGTACTCCCCCAGTTCAAGGCGTTCGTCGGCGACGCCGTGCTGGTTGCCCACAACGCGGCTTTCGACATGAAGTTCATCAGCCTCAAGGAAGCCGAATGTGACCTGCGGTTCGACAACCCGCTGCTGGACACTCTGTTGCTGTCATCCATGCTGGACGGCGACGAGGAAGACCATTCACTGGACGCGATCTGCGACCGTTACGGCGTGAATATCAGCGGCCGCCACACTGCCATGGGCGACACGCTGGCCACCGCCGAGCTGCTGGTCCGCTTCCTGGATCGGCTGGAGGCCCAGGGTATCACCACCTTTGGCGAAGCGATGAAGGCCTCCAGCATGACGGCTCAGCTACGCCACCGCTCCGCCATGCTGGAGCGCGGAAACCAGTGACCGGAATCAGCCGTCCGGCGCGCGGCCTGTTGCAAATGCCCCGTCAGCTCAGCAAGGTGATGGCTCCTTCCTGCCCGCTGCGCGGACAGACCATTCACCAGCGGAGGTTTCGACCCGTGATGTACAAGGTGCAATACAGTAAGCGCGGCCCGGTGCCGCAGGACGTTGTCGAACTCATTGAGTTCACACCGCCCGCACTGCAGGCCGACCAGGTCCTGGTGGACGTGCTGGCAGCCCCCATCAACCCGTCCGACCTGCTCACGCTCACTGGCGACTACGGGGTGTTGCCGAAACTGCCTGCATTGGGCGGCAACGAGGGTGTGGGCCGGGTACGCGAGCTCGGCCCGGAGGCCAGCGGCCTGGAACCGGGGCAAACCGTGCTGCTGCCGGTGGGCATTGGCACCTGGGCCAGCCATGTGGTGGCCAAGGCAAACCGGCTGATACCACTGCCGGAACAGGCCGACCCGCAACAGCTGTCAATGATGACCATCAACCCACCCACAGCATCCTTGCTGCTGAGCGAGTTCATGCCTCTGGAACAGGGCGACTGGGTGATCCAGAACGCGGCCAATTCCGGCGTGGGCGGTTACCTCATTCAGCTGGCAAGGATGCGCGGCATCCGGACGGTGAACGTGGTGCGCCGGGAATCGGTGGCCGCAGAACTGGAGACCATGGGTGCGGACGTGGTCCTCGTGGACGGCGAGGACCTGGCGGAACGCGCGCACCAGGCTACCGGCGGCGCGGAGATCCGGCTTGCCATCGATGCCGTCGGCGGCTCGGCGACGGATCACCTGGCGAGTTGCCTGGCGCGGGGCGGTATGCTGGTGAACTATGGCCTGATGAGCGGAGAGCCCTGCCATGTGTCACCCAAGGCCCTGGTCTTCCGGGATGTGACGGTGAAAGGCTTTTGGCTGGCAAACTGGTTCCAACAGGCGAGCCGGGAGCAGCAACAGGCGCTCTACGGTGAACTCACCGGCCTGATCGCCAGCAGCAAACTCAAAGCCCGGGTGGCGAGCACCTACGACGTGAAGGACATCCGCGCCGCTATTGCGGAGGCGGCCACTGGCGGGCGCGACGGCAAGGTACTGATCGTGCCGGAGCATAATTGAGGCAGCCCCAAGGCCTTGGCTGACTGCACGCCTTTTCGAATAACATTTCGGAACCGGACTACCCGGAACCGGCATCGGCCATCCCGGACTGTCGGCGAGATGGACCTCGCCAACAAGCGTACAGGGATGTATTGAGAGCGTGTCCGGGATGGCCGGTTCCGGACCACGGCTAAGAGCAGACACAGCATGCGCGGCAAACGGACCGCCTACTGAGCGACCCGGTTGCCGCACCGGGAGGAATCAGCGTGAGGCTACCGCTGCCGGGCCAGCCTCGCCATGGGCCGGCTTTACACCACTGCCGAAGTATTCCTCCGGCGTGAACACATCCACCTCGATGGCCTCCAGCGCCGCCTCGTGCGCCTGCCGCAGCTGTTGCGCCTCCGTCTCCGAGATCACGCGCTTCTCCAGGGCCAGATCGATCTGCTCGTAGGGCAGGCCACGGGGAAGATCACGGGACTGCTGGGCCCGACTGATCTTCGCCACCACCGTTTGCGCCTCGTGATGCAGGCGGAAGGCGCGCAGCAAACGCCCCGCTCCGGGCGTGCCCTCTTCCGGTCGCGCCATGCCATTGGTAATCCGGTCGTACTGTTCACCCAGCGCCTGAATGGCACCGGCAGCTTCGGGAATCAGCCGGTCAGCGGGACCGCGGGAAAGCGGGTTCAGGCGCAGGAACAGCGCAGCGGGCCAGCGCAGCCACCAGCCCACCAGCGGGGCATCGAAGTTGGCGTGAATGCCCTCGAAGGCCTCCTGGACGCGGGCCAGGGCATATTCGCACGCATACTGCACCAGGGGCAGATCCGCCTCCGGACGGCCCTCGGCCTCGAATCGGCGCAAGGTAGCCAGCGCCAGCACCTGCCAGGTGAGGGCGTCGGCATAACGGCCGGTGAGATTGCCCCGCGCCTTCAACTTGCCACCGATGAAGTACATGGCCAGATCGGTGAGCAACGCGAAGCGGGAACTGGCCCAGGCCAGACGCCGGTAGTACGTGGCCGCCGGCCCATCCACCGGACTGCCGGCACTGCGACCACGGGTCAGACCCCGGACCTTGGTCCGCCCCCAGTTACTCAGTGAATGCCGCAGCCAGCCCAGCAGGTTCTTGCGGAACGCCTCCGCATCGTCGTCTTCCACCGCGTGCACCAACGGCAGCGCATAGGGGTGGCAGCGGGTGGCGCCCTGACCGAAGATGATCAGCGTGCGGGTCATGATGTTCGCGCCCTCCACGGTGATGCCCACCGGAGCGCCGCTGTAGCCACTGCCCAGGATATTGTTGGGCCCCTGCATCACGCCGGCGCCGGAAAACACGTCCATGCCATCCTTCAGCAGGCGCTGTATGTATTCCGTGCTGCTGGATTTCAGCAAGGCCGAGACCACAGGCGGCTGCTCGCCGTTATCGATGGCGGAGCAGGAATACACCCGGGCCGCTTCGAACAGGTAGGCCATGGCAGCAATCCCCGCCACCTTGTCCTGCACGCCCTCCATCAGGCCGATGGGAATGCCGAACTGATGCCGGATCATGGAATAGGCGCCGGTCACCCCGGCCACCGCCTTCATGCCGCCGATGGCCCCGGCCGGCAGCGACACCGCGCGTCCGCCCGCCAATTGCTCCATCAGCATGCGCCAGCCCTGGCCGGCGTAGTCCGGCCCACCGATGATCTGCTCGGGTGAGGCAACCACGTTCTCGCCGATAATTGGGCCGTTATAAAAGCCGTCACCAATGGGCACATGATGATCGCCGGCATGCAGCCCGGGGGTGCCCTTTTTCAGCATGATCACGGTGATGCCCGGGTCCGCGCCCTTGCCCAGGAGATTATCCGGATCACGCAGGCGGAAAGCCAACGAGATCAGATTGGCCACGGGCGCCAGGGTGATGTAGCGCTTGCGGAAATTCAGGCGAATCTTCACCTCGCCGTCATCGTCGCGGAACACCCGCCCTTCCGCACGAATCGATGCGGCATCGGAGCCGGCGCCCGGTTCGGTGAGACCGAAGCAGGGGACAAATTCACCGGAGGCCAGGCGCGGCAGATAATACTGCTTCTGCTCCTCGGTGCCGTAATGCTTCAGCAGTTCCGCCGCCCCCAGGGAATTGGGGATGACCACAAAGGTTCCGACAGCAGAGGAATAGGCGTTCACCTTGGCCATGACCGCGGACATGGCCAGGGTGGAGAACCCCTTGCCGCCGTATTCCCTGGGCACGATCATGCCCATGAAGCCCTGCTGCTTGATGTAGTCGATGATGGCCTCGGGCACCTTCCGGGTGCGCTCCACCTCGTAGGCGTCAACCATGCGGCACAATTCTTCCGCCGGGCCGTCGAGAAAGGCCTGCTCCTCCTCACTGAGCCGGTTGTAGGGCTCGTCCAGCATGTGCTTGAAGTCCGGGTTGCCGGAGAAGAACTGGCCATCCACCCAGACCGTGCCGGCTTCCAGCGCCTGTCGCTCGGTATCGGAGATACGCGGCAACACGTTGTTGCTGCGCATGAACTTCATCAGTGCCGAGAACATGTGACCTCCTTGCTTCCTGGGCCCTTGCGGCCATGCCGCAGGACGCTGCGTAGGCGCTGTACGCCGATGGATCCTCTGTCCATGTTATGGCAGACCCGCGTTCACCGCGACAGTCCGACAAACAATACAGAAGTGTACGGTTGAACAATAGGACAACCCCGAGTCGACGGAAGTTTCAGCCGCGGGGCCGCGCCTTGCCCCCGAACACGCTGGAAGTCCAGAGCACCATGGGAATAGATCAGTGCTTCCCTAGCCTGCATACTGGACGCATGGACGCATGGACGATTGACGACGCACTGCAACGCGGACGGGCAGAACGGCTGCAGTTCGGCCCGCTGAACTACATACGGTTTCTCGACGAACGGCCAGGGCTACCCCGGGGCACAGTGATCCTGGGGGACACGCTGATGGTTTCGGGCTACCCGTCCATCGGACGCATTCAGGTTCTGGCCTCGGGGCTCCAACGGCATTACAGCGGCGGCTTTTGGGCAGAGGAGAAAATGGACGGCTTCAACGTCCGTATCCTGCGGCACGGAGACGCCGTCTACGCATTCAGCCGGGGTGGCTTCATCTGCCCCTTCGCGACTGACCGGGTTCCGGAGTTGATGAACACCGCGATCTTTGACGACCACCCGGAACTGGTCGTCTGCGCCGAGATCGCCGGCCCGGAGAACCCCTATGTGGAGGGCTCGCCGCCCCGGATCAAAGCGGATGTGGAACTGTTTGTCTTTGATTTGATGCACAAGGGGCGTGAGGGCTTCCTGCCCCAGGAACAGAAACTGGACCTGGTGGATCGTTACGGGCTGCCCGCAACCCGCTGTTTCGGCCGCTTCCGCGCCCGCGATGTGGACCAGCTCCGGGCCCTGATCATGGAGTTGGACGCGGAAGGCGCGGAAGGCCTGGTCTTCAAAGGCGCTGCCGAGGAGCGGCGGACCAAGTACGTGACCGGCCGCTCCAACATCACGGACATTGCACTGTGCAGCGAACAGTTGTTGGACCTGCCGCCGGAGTATTTCAGCAACCGGCTGATCCGCCTTGCGGTCTTCGCCCGCGAGCATGGCCTGCGCGAGGACCGGGAACTGCACCTGGAACTCGGTGCGGCCTTCCTCAACGGCCTGCATCAGGCCATGGACCACAGCCTGGACCATGGCCGGGTGGGTCACGGGTTCCGCTGCCGGTTCCGTGCGGAACAGAACGCCCTGCGTTTCATGGATCACCTGAAGCGCACCGGCGGAAGCCGCGTGCAGATCGCCGCGGACATGCCGCGCCGGGACGGGGATTACTGGGTGCTGGAGTTTGAACGTGTGTTGGAGCGCATGACCGGCACCCTCTCCAACACCCTGACCGGGGGCTTTCAGTACGATTGACCAGGGAAGCGCTGATCCATTCCCTAGCCGCCTTGCGGCGGTGGTGGGGTCCGCTCGGTTAGATTCTCCATCACGCGCCGCAGATAACCCGCCGTCAGCAGCTTGATTCCCATACGGTTCGCGAGCTTGCGCATGCCCTCGTCGGCGCTCACCAGTTCGGCGTCCAATTCCATGGCTAGCAGCACCGCGTCCACATCCTCCCGTGAATCCACCAGCCCCCGACGCATCGCCTCACGATAGCGTTCCCGCAGATGGGTGATCAGCTCCGGGGGCATATCGGACGCCGCGCCGGCACGCTTGGTATGTTCCTCGGCAATGCGCAGGCCACGGGCGATCCGGCTGCGCACCTCGTCGATGAATTCGTAGAGCACATCGCTGGGAATGGTCAGCGTGAAGCGGCGCGGCGAGCGCACCCAGACCACGGTCTCGAAATCGGCCCCCATGGGCTGGAGATCCCGCATGGTCCCCAGTTCCTCATACACCGACAACGGCATGTAGAACTCCGCCTGGGATTCCAGCGCCAGTCGCAGAAACGTCTCCATGACCTGGACCGGCTGATCCCCGAACTGGGCGGAGACATGGGGATTGGTGAACACACTGGTATCGAGCACGAACCTGCGCATGGCCGCTTCCTGATAGGATGACTGGTCTCAACTATGGGAGCCGCCGGCAACCCAGGTCAACTCCGCGCATGCAAAACGGCTGCAGCGCAGGCGGCAACCGTGACCTCGCCCACACCAAATGGGCTTCCCTTGACCTGCGTCATGGGTTGCGTTGATGAACCCGTTACCTTGAACAGTCCCTTTGAGCCGGGAGACGGTTATGGATTTCAGCTACAGCCCTCGCAGCGAAGAACTCCGCATGCAGGTCCGCGACTTCATGGACCAGTATGTGCTGCCCTACAACGCCCAGTGGCACGCGGAGGTGGCGCGGGGCACCTATCCCCTGGAGCTGATCAATAACCTGAAGGATCTCGCCCGCTGGGACGGGTTATGGAACCTGTTCCTGCCCAATCTGCCCGATGACGCACCCGGCACGGGTCTCAGCAACCTGGACTACGCGCCCATAGCGGAACTCATGGGCCGGATGCATTGGGCATCAGAGGTATTCAACTGCAGCGCACCGGATACCGGCAACATGGAGTTGTTGAACCTGTTCGCCACGCCGGATCAGCGTGAACAGTGGCTGGACCCGCTGTTCCGCGGGGAGATCCGCTCCTGCTTCGCCATGAGCGAACCGGATGTGGCCTCGGCCGACGCCACCAACATCCAGACCAGCATCCGCCGCGACGGCGACGACTATGTGATCAACGGCCGGAAGTGGTTCATCACCGGGCCAACCCACCCCAACTGCCGGCTCGCTATCGTACTGGGCGTCTCCGACGCGGACGCGGAGCCGCATCGCCGGCACAGCATGGTGCTGGTGCCCATGGACGCGCCCGGGCTGGAATTGGTGCGAAACATTCCCATCATGCACTACCACTCGCCGGAAGGGCATTGTGAACTGGTGTTCCGCAATGTACGCGTGCCGGCTGACAGCCTGCTGGGCGAACCCGGCCACGGCTTCGCCATGGCCCAGGCACGACTGGGACCGGGTCGCATCCACCATTGCATGCGTTCCATCGGTCAGTGTGAGGTCGCCCTGGAGCTGATGCGGGAGCGGGCGGGCGAGCGGCGCACCTTCGGCAAGTACCTGTCCGAACGGGCCAATGTCGCCGACTGGATCGCCGAATCACGCCTGGAAATCGATCAGGCGCGGCTACTGGTTCTGCACGCCGCCTGGCTAATCGACCAGCATGGCGCCAAAGCCGCGCGTACAGCCGTTTCCGCCATCAAAGTGGTGGTCGCCCGGCTGCAGACCCGGGTGGTGGATCGTGCCATGCAGGTATTCGGTGCCATGGGCCTGACACCGGACACGCCCCTCAGTTACCTGTGGACCTGGGGTCGCGCCATGCGATTCCTGGACGGTCCCGACGAGGTGCACCTGGGTATCGTCGCCCGCGATGAACTGCGCAAGGCCCGGGATATGCGCGGCGCCACCGCGCCCTGGTTCACCTTCCCGGACACACTGCGGACGGCCGAACAGTCTGCCCGGGAGGATGACTGACCCCTCACCTCCCGACCCTCCCTTAACGTCAGAATGACGACCGCGTCACAACAGTCATGCTCCTAAGCGGGTATGTCTGGTATTGTTTCGAGTCCACCATGACCGGATAGCAGCCGGCCGTTCCCGGCCGGGAAGGATCTGCTGTTTCCCAGGGAGTAGTGAATGATGCGGAATGTGCTCATTCTGGAAGACCACCCCGACACACGGGGCTGGCTGTGTACCATCGCCAAGGAGGCCATGGGCACCATCCGTATTACCGAGGCGGCAACCCTCGAGCAGGCGCGGGTGGCGCTGTCCGAGTCGCATTTCAATCTGGCGCTGGTGGACATCAGCCTGCCCGATGGCAGCGGCATCAGCCTGATTCAGGAAATGCGACAGCAGACGCCGGAAACCTTCATCGTCGTGGTCAGTATCTTCGACGATGATGAGCATCTGTTCCAGGCCCTGCAGGCCGGGGCCGGCGGTTACCTGCTGAAGGACCAGGCGGCTCGGAAACTCGTGGAACAGCTTAAGGGCATTGCCGCCGGCTCACCGCCTCTTTCCCCCGGGATTGCCCGCCGTATCCTGCGCCATTTCCAGGACGCCCAACCGCCGGCGCCGGTCGAGCCTGTGGACCAGGAACAGCCAACCAGAGGGCTACTCAGCGAGCGCGAAATCGAGGTCCTCGGCCTGCTTTCCAAGGGCATGAACAGGGCCGACATCGGCCGTCTGCTCGGTATCAGCGCCAACACGGCAGCGGTGCACGTGAAATCCATCTACCGCAAACTGAACGTGTCCGGCCGGGCCGAGGCCACACTGGAAGCCATCAACCTCGGCATCATCCAGCCGAACCGGGAAACCGAAACCGATGACTGAGGCGGGAGCCGGGTTGCCACGGTGGCACTCGGCCACCGGCCTGCCCCCCCTGCCCGTCATGCTGTTCGGCTTCCTGACGGCAGCACTCTCCATCGCGCTGGCAGCCTATATCGCCACGCAACCGCCCTGGCTTGGCGCCGAGTTCCGCGCGTCTGGCCATGGGCCGCTGGAAGTGACCCGCGTGTGGGCGCACGGGCCGGCCGCGGGCCAGTTGCAAGTGGGCCAATCCCTCACGGCCCTGCAGGGCGATGACGGGCGCACTGTCTCTCTCACCGGGTTCGATCCCCACACAGAGCCTCATAATTACCCGACGTTCGATGAATTTCACGCCTATCTGCAACGCCACGGGGAAATCGCAACCGTTCTGCAGAGCGAGCAACTCAGTCTGCTCACTGCCGATGGCGAGCGGATTACCCTTCACCCGGTGGGCAACCGCCCCATCATCACACTGCCCGCCAGCTTCTGGTTACTCAACGTCTTTGGACTGCTTCCGCTGCTGATCGGGCTCGCGGTCTGGGCTTTCCGACCACGGCTCACCGCGGCACGCCTGCTGGCACTGTCCGGGGTGGGTTTTTTCTTGGCCACCTGCCTGCACAGTATGTTCATCTCCCGTGAGCTGGCTCTGCACGCAGGCAAACTGGAGCTGATGCTACGGTTCAATCACTACGGCCTGGCGCTGCTCCTTGGCTCGTTGATGGCGCTGATGGCCTATTATCCGCGCCGACTCACCCGCTACCCGGCGGGCCTGCTGGTGCTGGTGATGATGGCGGCCTACCAGCTGAATGAAACGGTCTACGCTTTCGAGTGGCCTGGCCACGCCTTCTATGTACCCATTCTGCTGCTCTATCTGATCGGCATTGCCGTGGCGGTCCGCCAGTGGCAGTTGGTGCGCCGCCAACCGCTGGACCGTGCCGCACTGAAATGGGTTTTCCTGTCGATCTTCCTCGCCATGGGGGTCAGCCTGGCGTTGTATTTCGCACCGGTGGCCATCGGCGAGCAACCCATGCTGAATGCCCCGGGCATGGTGGGCGTGGCCAGCACGGTCTACATCGGGTTTGCACTGGGAATACTGCGTTACCGGCTCTTCGATCTCGAACGCTGGTGGTTCTCGGCCTGGATGTGGTTTTTCGGCGGCATTGCCGTACTGCTTGTGGATGCGGCGCTGGTGCTGGCGTTGGGTATGCAACCGGTACAGGCGCTGGGTGTTGCCGTAATCGTGGTGGGCTGGCTGTACTTCCCGGCCCGGCAATGGCTCTGGCGACAAATCGCCCGGCGACCGCAGGGCAGCATAGAACACCATTTGCCGCGCCTCACCCGCATCATGCTGAGTGCCAGCTCGCCGGAAACCAGCAGCGAACGCTGGCGGTCTTTCATCGACGCCTTGTACCAGCCGCTGCACATCCACCGCAGCCCGCACCCCTTATTGGGCGGCAGCGCCAGCATCCATGAAAACGGCGCCGTGCTGCGGGTGGCCTTACCGGAGGAAACCGGCCATCTGGAACTGATGCACGCCCGAAACGGCCAGCGGCTGTTCACGCCACAGGATGCGGACACCGCTGGCGCGCTGTTGGCTGTGGCTCAGCAGATCTGCCAGACCCGCAACGCGGAGGCCGAAGGCGCGCGCACAGAGCGCAGACGCATTATGCGGGATCTGCACGATGACGTAGGCGGGCACCTGTTGAGCCTGATGCACGGCGCAGGGGACTCAGCCACCCGGGAGCGGGCCCGCAACGCACTGCAGGCCCTGCGGGAAAGCATTCACGCGCTGGATGAAGGCCGATCCCACCACCTCGAGGACGCGCTGGAGGACTGGCGGTCGGAACTGGAGGAGCGCTGCGAAAGCAGCGGCAAGCGGCTGCTATGGGAGCAATGCTGCACCGATACGTTGGACGTGATGCTGACTTCCAGGCAGTACATCAACCTCAAGCGCATTGTGGGCGAAGCCGCGACTAATGCACTGCGGCACAGTGACTCCGACGAACTGGACATCCATGTGGATGCACGCGTGGACCGGCTGCGGCTGGTGATCACCAATTCCGCGTACGCCAGAGACGAGCATGAACCGCAGCGTACGCTGGCGGGTCGTGGCATGCACAACATGCGCAATCGCGCACAGGAACTGGGCGGCAGCATACGCTTCCAGCCGCCCGGCCAGCAGCGCCATCAATACACAGTGGAAATCGAGATACCGCTGGACCGCGGCACTGACCGGGCCGCCGGCAGCGCTGTCGCCTGAGGCACCACGCCGGCGACCACAGCCTCGGAACTCAGTCGTGGCGTTCGTGACCGCCGACCTGATCCAACGGCTTGTCCGTGAACAACCAGTCCCGCAGCTCACGGTCGAAGGCCTCGTCGTTACGACGGATCCACTCAAGAACCATCGCTGCGTGTTCCTTTTCCTCATCCCGGTTGTGAATGAGAATGGACTTCAAAGCCGGATCACTGGTGGCGTCCACCCGCTGCTGATACCAGTCCACGGCCTCCAGCTCTTCCATCAACGAGGCAATGGCGCGATGCATGTCCTTGGTCTTTTCCGACAGTTTGTCCTCGGATTCGTGATATCCCATGCTGCTCCCCGTCATTCTATTTACTCCCAATCAAGGAAACGCTCCCTTACCGCTGTCCGGCCTGGTCTCGTCACGGCATGAACTGCTCCTTGACGATGCGCTCTTCCAGATTGTGCTCCGGATCGAACAACAATGTCAGGTTATGTTGTTCATCCTCACGGATACTCACATGACGGACGTCCCGTACCTCGGTGAAGTCCGCCACCGCGCTCACCGGCCGTTTGGTGGGTTCGAGAATTTCCACATCCACATGTGCGGTGTTGTGCAACACGGCCCCACGCCAGCGGCGGGGCCGGAACGCCACGATGGACGTCAATGCCAGGATATTGGCCCGCAACGGTAGTATCGGCCCGTCCGCCGACAGGTTGTATGCCGTGCTGCCCGCCGGGGTCGCCACCAGCACCCCGTCACACATCAGTTCTTCAAGCCGGATCACCCCATCGACGCTGATGCGGAGTTTGGCCGTCTGCCTGGTTTCACGCAGCAGCGACACTTCGTTGATGGCCCGGGCCTCACGCACCTCGCCCGCCGCAGTACGCGCAATCATGTGCAGCGGCTTGATCTCCACCGGCTCGGCGGCGGCGAGCCGCTCTGCAAGCCCATCGAGTTGCAGTCGGTTCATCAGGAACCCGACGCTGCCACAGTTCATGCCGAACACCGGCTTGCCCAGCCGCATATAGCGGTGAAGCGTACGCAGCATCAGCCCATCACCGCCCAGCGCAATGATCACGTCCGCCTCATCAGCACTGACCACGGTATACATGGCCCGCAGCTTACGATAAGCGTCCTGCGCGGTTTCGGCGGTACTGGCAACCAGGGCAATACGAAGTTCGGTCATGCCTTTCCGGTATCTCCATTGCGCTCGTCCCAGGCCTGCGCGGCCGCACGACCGCGCCGCTGGTTCACGCCTGAACAGATGACAATAGCAAGGATGAACAGCAGCGCACAAAAGAGCACCGAGGCCTGCAATCCCACCACGTTCTGCAGCAGCCCCAGCCCGAGTATGCCGATGACGCCCGCCAGCTTCACGGCCAACCCCCAGAAGCCGAAAAACTCTGCCGCCTTGGCCTGAGGTGAGAAGATACCCACCAGCGCCCGGCTCGCCGACTGACTGGAACCCAGGCTCAGACCGGCCAGAATGCCCACGAACAGGAACAGGTGCTGCGCCTCCCAGCCCAGGTTAAAACGCGCATTCAGGAACTGGGTGACCTCCGGCGTCGCCCAGATGGCCAGCACAGCGGCCACCCAGAGGCTCAGCGTGCCCATGTAGGTGAGCTTGGCGCCAATACGATCCTGCAAAACGCCGAATCCCAGTGCGCCGGCGGCCGCCGTGATCTGAACGATGATGAACATGATGTTCCGGATGTTTTCATCCCAGCCGATCACCTGAGCGCCATAGATGAAGGCAAACGTGATGATGATGTAGATGCCCGCCATGGCGAACACAACGGAGACGAGAAACAGCGCCAGATCCCTGAACTGCCGCAGTTCATGCAGCGTGGTGAATACACGTTCCAGGCCAATCTGCACGAAGCCACGCCCGGGCGGCAACTCCCGCCGTAGGCTGCGTTCCTTCACCCAGATAAAGGTGGGAATAGCGGCCAGCAGAAAGAACACAGCCGCGAACGGCCCGACCCAGCGTATGCGCTCGAAATTGTCCGCCGACGCCTCCCCCAGGAACAGGAGTGTGAAACCGGCGGCGAACAGCCCACCCACATAACCCAGCGCCCAGCCGAAACCGGAGATACGCCCCAGATCCTCCGGAGGCCCCAGACCTGGCAGAAAACTGGCAATGAAGGACTCACCGATGGAATAGGCGTAATTGGACACCACCAGCAGGACCATGCCCAGCAGAATGTAGCCCGGCGCTACGAAGTACAGCAGGCATGTGGCAACCACGGTCACCAGATAGCTGGCAAAGAGAAAGCGCTTCTTGGCGGCGGAGTAGTCCATCACCGCCCCGCAGAAAGGCCCACTGATCACCACCAGCAGGTAGCTGATGGCCAGGGCGATGCTCCACAACAGATTGCCCAGGCGGTAGTCATCGCCCCGATCACCCACGATGACCGTGGTGAACAGTTCGCCGAAGACCACCGTGATGATCAACAGCGTGTACGCCTGGTTGGCGAAATCGAACATCGCCCAGCCGAAGATCTCCCGCTTCGGAGCACGCTGACGCACGACTGGCAAGGCTTTCGTTGAACCGAGAATAGCTCCCCTCCTGTCAGTACACGGGCTGGGGCCCGCCGCCCGTAAGCCGATAGGGCCGCCAGTCGTCCTTTGGCTCACCCCGGCACATGCCGTAACGGAAGGGCGGCGTCAGCCCTTCCAGTTCGAAACGCAGGTCAACAAACCAGGCACACTCGCCGCGCTCACCACGATCCACGTCATAAACGGCAGGCAGATGCGCAAAGCGGCGATAGAAACCGAAGCGATCCTGCGCCCACGCCGACCGCGCAAGCCTATCACGCGCGCCGGCACCAAAGACGGGATGCCGCTCCCAGCCTGGATCTGACACCGGACGATAGCTGGCCAGAATCCGCCGGTACCAGAAGGCATCCTGGGACGGGGCATCGGGTATTTCCGAGCGCCGCAGGTTGATACGCGCCAGATAATGCGCCTCCGGTGTACTCACCGACACCAGCCAGTTGAAGGGTGAGAACGGTTGCGGGTACGCCTCCGCGCGCGCCTCGGACAGACCGCGCCCGCCCGCATAGTCCTGCCCCACATCCAAGGCCGTCCGGTATTGGGTGTACTGAAACAGCACCAGCGCCGTCACCGCCACCAGCCCCAGCGCCGCGCCCAACCGCGGCCGCCAGTAAAGTGATGCCGCAAGCCCGACCAGCAGCAAGCCACTGAGCCAGGGGTCGATGATGAATGTGGTGTTGAACCCCGGAGACCATTGGCTGAACGGGGCCAGGATCCGCGTCCCGTAACTGGTGATCAGGTCACCCAGTATATGGATGCCGATGCCCAACAGGCTGACACCGTAATAGGCTTTCCAACCGTAACGGCGCCCACCCAGCAGGCTGAACGCGATGGCCAGCACCAAGGCCCACAGCGGCATTGCCAGCAGGGAATGCGTGACCCCGCGATGATGTTCCAGATAAGCCACCGGGCCGAACACGGTCATGAAAAAGTCCAGATCCGGCGCAGCACCAGCCAGCGCACCAACGATGGTGCGTTCGCGCAGTGACAGGGTGTCGGCGCGCCGTCGTGGCGCGGTGGCCCGGGCCAGCACGGCGCCGGACAGCGCATGAGTCAGGGTATCCAGCGGGCGTCTCCTGTCGGCAAATCAGGACTGTGTGTGCTCCTGATAATGCCCACCGGGAACCGGTGCCGGCAAGCCTGGCCGCCCCGCCGGCGGCGCATGCCGGTACCCGGGAACCCAGCCGGCCAGCACCCGGGCGCCACGCAGGCCGCGATGCAAGCGGTTGCGTGTACGGCGGAAACCGGGGCTGTCATCCCGGAGCCAGCTGACGAAGGTGGCGATGAACAGACTGCTGAGCACCGTCTCCTCCAGGCCACGATGCAGACCTCGGGCCTTGCGGCCGGCGCCCTCCCGCAACCACTGAACGGTCCGGCTGATACGCAGCACTGCCGGGATTTGCACGTGCAGGTGGCCAGGCTCCAGCTTGCCGAGGATCATCTCCCGGGTGACCTGGCGATGGGGCTCAAGCCGGTCAAGCCAGGCCCAGATCAGGGTCTCCAGGCGCTCCGGGGCCGGCAACTCGGCCACCGCCCGTTCCGCCGCACAGGCAAGCATGGCCGCATCGGCCCGATCGAACCAGGCGTCGGCAATGTCCTCTTTCTCCCGAAAATGGGCACGAACCGCATTCAGGTCAGTCTCCAGCACCTCCGCCACATCGTGCAGACGAACAGCCTCCCAGCCACCCGTCTCGGCCAATTCCACTGCGGTGTCGACGATGGCATCTGCCGTGACTCGCATGCTGCAGCCCTCCGCTTGCGAACAGAAACCGGCCACTGGCGACGCTAGCGGCGGTTGATACCGAAGCCCCCCGGCCCGGTGAACGCCAACGCCAGAGCGGTGAACAGGAAGAAACCCTGCAACTCCAGCGCCCAGGCGCCCCGTTCCGTCAACATGAACACCTCGTGGGGGTGAGCAAGAAAGATGGCAAACAGCATATTGACCACGATCAGGGCAGCACCCCAGCGCGCGTAAAAGCCGATGATCAACAGCACCGGCGCCAGCACCTCCCCCACATAGACGCCATAGGCCAGGATTTCCGGCAGTCCGGCTCCCGCCAACATGCTACGAATGCCATCCAGGCCGCCGACGAGTTTGGGCACGCCATGAAACAGCATCAGAACACCCAGCATCAGGCGTAGAATCAGTTTGCCGATATCATCAGTCAGTGAGTACATGGTGGCTCGCTCCATTGGCCGCCGGGCCGCTTCCGACCCATCAACAATGCACCCGGACCACCCGGCGGGACAAGAGCCACGGCAACACCCCACCCAGGAGGATCCATGCGGGAAAGACCGGACACCATCTATTTCGCCCACGGCAAGGAAAGCGGCCCATGGGGAACCAAGATCACCGCGCTGGCCGCGCTCGCACGAAAACGCGGACTGCGTGTGGAAAGCCCGGACTATACCTCCAGCATGGACCCGGACACGCGCGTTCGCCAGTTGCTGGCGCAATGCGACCGGCGCGGCAAATGCCTGCTGCTGGCCGGCTCGAGCATGGGCGGCTACGTCTCCGCGGTTGCCAGCGGAACGTTGCGGCCGCGAGGGCTGTTCCTGATGGCGCCCGCTGTGGACATTCCCGGCTACGAGGGCGACACCCGGCCGGCTGCGGACATCGTCCATGTGGTGCACGGCTGGCAAGATGAACTGATCCCGCACGGGCATGTGGTGGGCTGGGCCCAGCGCCATCGGGCCGTGTTGCACCTGATCGATGCGGAGCACGCATTGAACAGCCGTTTGGCTCAGGTGGAGGCGCTGTTCAGTTTGTTTCTCGATGCCGCCCTCAGCGAGGGCTGATGTGGCACACTCCGATCCTGGTTCAATACATCGTGGAGGACACATGACCGAGACACCCGTTGCCGCAGCACCTCCGCAGGGTCTGCCGATGATGCATGTGCTGCTGGTGATCCTCGCGGCCATCCTGCTGTTCATGCCGCTGGTGAATCTGGGAGACGGCGGCTCACTGAGTGCGCTGGATATCGCCGGACCCTGGGCTTATGTCACCCTGTTCATACTGGGCCTACTGGCGGGCGCCTCACTTATTCTCATGTTCACCAACCGGGTAACCTGGGGTCGTGCCCTGCTGGTGGATCTGGGTGTGGTACTGAGCCTGATTCCGGCCGTCGCCGGCATTGTGGTGCGGTGGGAGGTGCCGCCGGAAGGCATCACCGGGTTCGCTTACGGCTTCTGGCTCGCCGTGGTCTTCCTGCTGATCCGCTTTCCGCTGAGCTTCTGGATCCGCGGCAATGCGGCCCGCCTGCAGGCCACGCAGACCAGGCCTCCCCAGTGAGCCTCACGGAAGCCGCCCAGTTCCCGCAGGGCAGGCAACACGCCGGCGGCTTCAACGTGAGGTGAGACGCAGTTCGATCCGCCGGTTACGTCGCAGGGCGTCCGGGGTGTCGCGGTCATCTACCGGATGGTATTCGGCAAAGCCGGCAGCGGACAGCCGCTCCGCCGGCACGCCACGGCTGATCAGGTAATCGACAATCGACTGGGCCCGTGCGGTGGACAGCTGCCAGTTGGAGGGGAATTCCGCCGTGCTGATGGGGCGTCGATCGGTGTGCCCCTCCACCTGCAGCACCCAGGGCACATCATCCGGTATTTCCTCGGCGATGGTCAGCAGGGTATCCGCCACCTGGTCCAACTGGCCCTGGCCCGGAGCGCCCAGTTCCGCAGAGGCGGTTTCGAAGAACAACTCGGACTGGAACAGGAACCGGTCGCCCACGATGCGGATATCCTCGCGCTCCCCCAGCACTTCCCGCAGCCGCCCGAAGAACTCTGAGCGGTACCGGCTGAGCTCCTGCACCCGCTCCACGAGCATGAGGTTGAGGCGTTCCGCCATGTCGGCCAGTTCCACTTCCTGCTCGGACACCCGAGTTTCCGCCAGTTGCAGGGCTGAAGCCACACGGCGGAGCTGCTCGCGCAGGGCCGCGGCCTCTGCCGTGAGGCGGTCGATGCGGGACATGGCCTCTTCCGACAGTTCCTGCTCCTCTTCCAGCGCGCGACGCTGTTCCTCAGTGAGCAGCCGCAGCTGGCGCAGGCGGATATCCCGCTCCTCAACTTCACGCTGGGCCAGCAGGGTGCGTTCCTCGGCTTCGGCCAGCTCCGCCTCGAGCGCGAGACTGCGGTCCCGGGCCGCGCCAGCATCGGCTTCCGCCTGATCCAACGCCGCCGCCAGCTCGCCCACCTCGGCCTCCAGCTCATCCCGTAGCCGTCGGAGCGCATCAATATCCTGCTGCATGCTGGCAAGCACCAGCGCTTGCTCCCGCGCCGTTTCGCGCTCCTCTTCGATGGTTTCGCCAGCGGTCAGCAGTTCGCGCTCCATGCGCTCCGCCCGATCCAGGGCTTCAGCCAGCTCATCCTGTAGCGTGGCCCGTTGTCGAATGGACACGCTGAGCTCTTCTTCCAGGGTTTCCCGGCGGCGCTCTTCCATGGACAACAACTCGCCGAGCTCGGTCAGTCGCGCCTCCAGCCGGGCCAGAGTGCGCTCACGCCCTGACAGCACATCCGTGAGCACGGATTGCGCCAGCATGAAGACAGTGAGCACGAACACGAACACCAGCAGCAACGTGGCCAGGGCATCCACATAGCCCGGCCAGATATTCACGGTGTTGCGGGATCGGCGACCTCCGTCAAACATACTCACCGCCTGTCAACGCGCATCGGGCGGTTCAGTGCCCATGGCCCGCGCCACGGTGCGGGTCAGTAACCGGATCTCGCTGCGCATGGCTTCCGCCGTATTGTCCCGCTCATGCTCCATCTTCGTCAGCAGGTTCCCGAGATGCTTGTCCAGCGAGTGCAGGGCAGCGCGCAGCTGTTCTTCCTCTTCCCGGCGTTCATCCAGCGAGTCTGCCAGCCGTTTCAGGACGGGTTGCAGTTCCATCTGCCCCTTGGTGATGTTGAGCGCCATGCGTTGCTCGCCGCGATGCTGCTCCACCAGGCTGGACATCTGATCGGTCAGGGTGATAAGCCCCACGTCCGCGGCACGGCGCTCCTCCTCGGACCTGGAAAGCGCCCGCTGCAGCTTGTCCAGGCTGTCGGCGGTCTGTTCCAGCAGTGCCTGGATGTAGGCCGGCACCGTGGGCTCGCCCTCGCCGCCGCCGACGCCGCCGCTGCTGTACTGGGTCACACCCGACAGCCATTCCTCCAGGTCGTTGAAGAAACGGTTCTGCGCGTGCGTGGTCTGCAGGTCGACGAATCCCAGTACCAGGGCCCCGGCCAGGCCGAACAGGGATGAA
>SLCE01000025.1 GCA_007125985.1 Ectothiorhodospiraceae bacterium
CCAAACTGCTCGCCCATCACCTTCGTCAGCGCCGCAGTCAGCGTCGTCTTGCCATGGTCCACGTGACCGATGGTGCCTACATTCACGTGCGGCTTGGTACGCTCAAACTTACCCTTGGACATCGAGCCGATCTCCCCGTCTATCCTTCGATACTGCGCCCGGGCCGACGATACAGCCGGTCACCGCGACCACGATTGAACTCACTATAAAAATGGAGCCCACGCCCGGATTTGAACCGGGGACCTCATCCTTACCAAGGATGTGCTCTACCCCTGAGCTACGTGGGCCCTTGACTACATCAACCCTGCCCACACAGGATTGATTTAAATGGAGCGGGTGATGGGAATCGAACCCACATCATCAGCTTGGAAGGCTGAGGTTCTACCATTGAACTACACCCGCCTGGCTACCCAGACCGAGCGAGTAGACCGCTCCGTACTCGAAACTGGTGGAGGGGGGAGGATTCGAACCTCCGAAGGCTGTGCCAGCAGATTTACAGTCTGCCCCCTTTGGCCGCTCGGGAACCCCTCCGATTTCAGAGCGCGATACTTTGCGGCAGAGCGCTGCGCATGTCAACCACCCACAGCGGGTCAGCCTTCACTTTCTTCCCGTGCAGGCCTGACATCCTGCGCTGGCCACCTGCACCTGTATCGCGCGGCGGAATCATACGCCGTAACGGCGCCGAACCCAAGGACTGATTCATGAGCGCACATTCCAGGCTCTCTTACTGGCTTCTTGCAGGCCTGCTGCTCAGCGTCACCCCCCTGTTTTTTGTCAGTGTCACGGGGGATCTGCTCCGGCGCATCCCCCCGGAGCTGTATGCCTTCGGGCATGTGGGAATGTTCGGGGTAGTGAGCGTACTGCTCATGACCACACCGGCGCTGGGTGCGCGACCGTTCTGGCAACGGGCATGGCTGACTCTGGGGTGCGTTCTGCTACTCGGGGGTGCTCTTGAGTTACTGCAGCCATTGGCCGGGCGCTCGGCGAGTCTGCTGGACATCTGGCAGAACATCGTCGGGGCCGTGGCGGGCATCGCCCTCCTTGCGCCGGCCAGGCGGCGGGCGGCACTGCTGTTCACCGCAGCGGTGTTGCTGACAGTAACATTACAAGCACCGGCCATCGGTCTGTGGGATCGTGCCGTGGCCCGGCAGCAGTTTCCCGTACTGTCCGACTTCGACAGCCGCTTCGATCATCGCCGCTGGACCACCGGAACGCCTGACGAACGGGTCGCGCGCATCGGACAGCGTTCCCTGCGCCTTGACCTGGAACCCGGACGCTACAGCGGCACGCTACGCCGCCGCTCGCTGGGCGACTGGAGCGACTACAGCGCGCTGGAACTGGGCCTTTACCTGGCCGGTGAGACGGCGATCACCATGACGCTCTCTGTGCGGGATCAGGCGCACTTCCGGCGGGGCGGCCATTACAGCGATCGCTTTAACCAGTCAGTCCGACTGGACCCTGGCTGGAACACAATCACCGTGCCCATCGCAACGATCCGCACGGCACCGGAAACACGTGAACTGGCTCTGGACGATCTTGCGGAACTGGTGCTGTTCACTGGTGCACTCCAGCAACCGCGCACAGTCTACCTGGACTCTGTCCGCCTGATCCGCTGAAGCGCGGCCGGAGCGGCGATGTCCACGGACGCATTGCAGGCTGCGCCACGTGGAGGATAATGGGGGCAGGAACCAGGGCCACAGGCAAGGATACCGCAATGACCCAATCCCCCATCCTCGTGACCGGCGGCGCGGGCTACATCGGCAGCCACGTGGTGCGGCAGCTGGGAGAACGTGGCGAGCAGGTGGTCGTTCTGGATAACCTCAGCACCGGGTTTTCCGAGGCAGTGACACACGGCGAGCTGATCGTGGGCGACACCGCCGATCAATCCCTGGTCTCGGAGATCCTGCGGGCGCGCGGCATCCGCGCGGTCATGCACTTCGCTGCCCACACCATCGTGCCGGAATCAGTGGCCAACCCGCTCAAGTACTACGGCAACAACACGGCGGCAACACGGAACCTACTGGCCTGTTGTCAAAGCGCCGGTGTCACCCAGTTCATCTTTTCGTCCACCGCGGCAGTCTACGGCGTCCCACAGGACGGGATCGCGCGGGAGGAATCGCCGCTGTCCCCCATCAATCCTTACGGCACATCCAAGCTCATGTCGGAGTGGATGCTGCGGGACCTGTCCGCGGCCAGCCCGCTACGTCATGTGATTCTGCGCTATTTCAATGTGGCCGGTTGCGACCCGGGCGGACGCATCGGGCAATCGACCCGGAATGCGACTTTGCTGGTGAAGGTGGCCTGCGAGGCAGCCGTGGGCCGACGTCCCCATGTGGCCATTTACGGCACGGATTACGACACCCCGGACGGCACCGGCGTCCGCGATTATATTCATGTGGAAGACCTGGCCGACGCACACTTGCGGGCTCTGGATTACCTCCGGGACGGCGGAGAGTCTGCCGTACTCAACTGTGGCTACGGCCATGGCTACAGCGTGCGTGAAGTGCTGGACACCGTCGCCCGCATTAACGGCACCCCGCTGAAGATTTTGGAGGAACCGCGCCGCCCTGGCGACCCGCCAACACTCATCGCGGAAGCGCAACGGATTCGCGACATACTGGGTTGGACGCCAAAGCATGACAACCTGGAAACCATCGTCCGCACAGCACTCGCCTGGGAGCGGAAGCTCGCTGAGCACCGCGGCACGCACTGAATCAACAGACTGGAGTCGCGATGTCCACGCCCGCAATCACCCCTGTCATCCTCTCAGGCGGATCCGGCACCCGCCTGTGGCCGCTGTCGCGTGAACATTACCCGAAACAGTTGCTTCCGCTCACAGACTCCGGCCGCACACTGCTACAACAGACCGCCGAGCGCTTGCAGGGCCTCCCGTCCGCGCAGCGTCCGATCGTGGTGTGCAACCAGGAGCATCGCTTTCTCGTTGCTGAGCAACTGCGGGAGTCCGCCGGCGGCAGCCCGGACATCATCCTCGAACCCGTGGGCCGGAACACGGCTCCAGGCGTCGCGGTGGCCGCGCTGCATCTGGCGCGGGAAACCCCCGATGGCATCATGCTGGTCATGCCCTCCGACCACCTGATTGCCGACACTACAGCCTTCCATCAGGCCGTCACGCTTGGCGCGGACGCCGCTGCCGAGGGCGCGCTGGTCACCTTTGGCGTCCGCCCGCGCTACGCCGAAACCGGCTACGGTTACATCCGCGCCGCGCATCCGCCGGACCCCGCCAACCCCGTCGCGGCCGTTGACCGCTTCGTGGAGAAACCGGATCTGGAAACCGCCCGCCAGTATCTCGCATCCGGCGATTACCTCTGGAACAGCGGCATTTTCATGTTCCGCGCGGACCGTTACCTGGAGGAACTGGAAAGGCATGCGCCTGCGATTCTCAAGGCCAGCCGGGAAGCGCTTGTACGCGCATCCCGCGACTTGGACTTCCTGCGACTTGAATCCGAGGCTTTCACCGCCTGCCCCGGCGACTCCATTGATTACGCAGTCATGGAAAAAACCCAACACGCTGCCGTGATCACGCTGGACGCCGACTGGAGTGACCTCGGCTCCTGGTCTGCGCTGCACGATGCCACGCCCGCCGATGCCGACGGCAACGCCACGGTGGGCGATGTGGTGATGCGGAACAGCAGCAATTGTTATGTGCGCGCCCAGAGCAGGCTGGTTGCCACCCTGGGAATCAAAGACTGCATCGTCGTTGAGACGCCGGACGCGGTGCTGGTGGCCGCCCGGGATCAGATCCAGGATGTGAAAAAGCTGGTTGAGCAATTGCGCGCCGAGGGGCGTGGCGAGGCGCTCAATCACCGCCGCGTGGAACGCCCCTGGGGCAGTTACGAGGAAATCTCCAGCGCAGACCGTTTCCAGGTGAAACGCATCGTGGTTGCCCCCGGTCGCGCACTATCACTGCAGATGCACCACCACCGTGCCGAGCACTGGGTCGTAGTGCGTGGGACAGGCAAAGTCACGCGCGGCGACGAGACCTTCCTGATCGGCGAGGACCAGTCAACCTATATCTCCTTCGGCACCATACACCGGCTGGAAAACCCCGGTGTCATTCCGCTGGAGCTGATCGAGGTCCAAACCGGCAGCTACCTCGGTGAGGACGATATCGTCCGGTTCGAGGACAGCTACGGGCGCTGCTGAGAACCGGCCTGATCACGTCCCCTTCCCACCGCTTGGCGGCGCGCCTCGCGCCGTTGACCGACTCCAATTGACAACACCCCCTTCCTGACGCGTCCCCGAATTACAACACGTTTTCAATCACTTGGATCACCGGCAGAATCCGTCTTGCTTCCAAAAGGCACCCATACGGATGTACTGCCCACGGATAAATGGATGAGGAAGCAACCTGACTGTGTTGTCGGCCGACTTGGCTGACTGATAGGGGGCTGTCCACCGCTACTCCCAACTCCGCTCGCCCGGCGATCGGAGCAAGGATACGGCTGGTCTTGAAAAGTGGCGGTCCCTCCCATGCTCATTGTTGCTTGAGGTATTGTCCGTGACCGCACATCAACGCACTGTTCTTACCTGTTCCAAGAAATCCAGTCTGCTGGCCCTCGTGCTATTGATCGCCTCGCTGCTGATTTCCGGCTGCATGAGCGATGGCGGCGGTTCCTCCTCCGGCGGCAGTTCCAGCGCCGGCGGCGGGGAACCCACCGATGCCTCCATCACGCTGTCCTGGGTGGCCCCTTCGGCGCGCCAGGACGGCTCTCCCATCTCCCTCAGCGAACTGGCCGGTTACGAGATTCGCTACGGCACCGCGGACGGGAGCGTAGAACGAAGCATTGAGATCTCCGACCAGAGCAAAACCTCGGCGAAAATCGACCTGGACCGCACCGGCACGTACTACTTCATGGTCAGAACCTTTGACACGGAAGGCCGCTACAGTGCGTTTTCCGAGCGCCGGGAAGTCCGCATCTGACAATGAGCATCGGGCACCGCTGCGTCACATGGCAAAAACGTGACGCAGTTCACAGCCAAACCGTTAAATCCGCCACATAAGGGGGAATAGACCACCGGTAACCTTGGAAGCTAATCGGATCAACCCAGTGACCAAGGATGCCGCCAGCAATGCACCACATGCGGAGATACGGAATGCGAATGGCCTGGTTTGGCCTGGCGCGAGGGATTTTCGCGGGTTTACTGCTGGCGTCTGCTTTACTTCTTGGCGGCTGCATGGGTGATGAGAGCAGCGACAGCACAGCAGCACAGCCCGTGCAGTTGAGCTGGATTCCACCGGATCGCCGGGAAAACGGTGAGCCGCTAAATCTCGGCCTGATCGACCACTACCTGGTACATATCGGTCAGGAAAGCGGGCATTACGCGGACGCCCCCATCAAGGCGCAGGAGACCCGCACGACCCTGCGAGGTTTGAAGCCCGGTACATGGTATGTGGCGGTTCGCACCGTGGACACGGAAGGAAGACTGAGCCGGTTTTCGACGGAACGACGCATCACCATTCCTTAGCCAAGAGCCTGACTGTCAAATGCGTCGACACTAAGTGAGCGCCCCGGTCATCGTGACCGGGGCGCTGTTCATTCACCGCCGCATGTCCGCGTCATTCCAAGAAGTTCACTGCAATGCGTCCAGCCGCCGTTGCGCGTCTGCGGCCCATTCCGCATCGCTTTCAAGGTCGAGCGCCCGCTGCAAGTGCTCCCGGGCAGGTTCATCGCTCCCGGCTTCCTGAAGGGCAGCACCGTAATGGTAGAGAATCTGAGCATTGTCCGGCGCGCCCGCGGCTGCCTCGGCCAGTAATTCAACCGCCCGATCATGCTCTCCGGTCTTGAAGACGATCCAGCCCAGGGTGTCGATAACGGCCGGGTTCCCTGGCGCCAATTCGTAAGCGGCCTCAGCGGTTTCAAGTGCCCGGGGGTCATCCAGTTCACCATAGCCCCAGGCGAGATTGTTCAGCAGCACGGCATTGCGCCGGCCGGTCAGTTCCACCATGCGCTCGTACTGACGCACCATGCGCGGGTGATCGCCCTGCTCTCCGTACCAGGTGGCCAACGCCAGGCGCGCGGGCACGTCGTCGGGATTGGCTTCCACCCATCGCTCCATGGGCGCGGCCGGATCGTCGATACCCATGCGGTTACGGTGTGCGACGAGTGGGCCCAGCGCGTCCCGCTGGCCCGCATCCACGGCACGCTGATAGGCAGCGACGGCGGCCTGCTCGTCATCACGTGCCGCATGGGCATGCCCCTCGATGAGAGACCCCAGGCCGGCGCGCTCCTCATGCCCCTGAAGCCGCTCTGCCAGCGCAAGCGCGTCCTCCGGCTCACCCCGTTGCAGATAAAGGCGCGCCAAGGCCAGCGGGGCATCGGCACGCCCGGGGTGCTGCTCGGTGATGGCCTGCAGCGTCACAGCGGCGGCATCCTGCTCATCAGCCGCCACCTGGGCCCGTGCTAGCTGGAAGGCAATGTCGCCATCCGCGGGCGCCAGTCGATGCGCTGTCTGCAGGCTCTCCACCGCACCCTCAGTGTTATTCAGCCGCAAACGTGCAACCCCCTGCAGGGCGTGAGCCAGGGCGTTGTTCGGCGCAAGGCGGACTGCGCGATTCGCGGCGCTAGCTGCTTCCTCCACATCGCCCTGCCCGAGATGCAGCCGGGCAAGCGCGATTACCGGCTGCACCGCATTGGGCGCCGCCTCGCTGGCCCGTTCCAGCATGGCCTGTGCTGCACCGTAATCGCCGCGGCGCTCATTCACCTCGGCCAGGCGCAGCATAACGCCCACATTGTTCGGAGCACGATCCAGACCCTCCTGCATGCGCTCAGCAGCGGCATCCAGGTCACCCTCGGCAACCTCCAGAAGCCCCAAATTGAACAAAGTCTGGGCATGATCGGGCTCCAGCCGAAGGGCATCGTTGAACGTACGGCGGGCGTCGTCAAAGCGCTCCAGGGTCAGGTAAACGCCACCCAGCAGGTTCAGCGCAGAGGGGTTGTCCGGGTTTTCCCTGACCAGGCGCTCGGCTTCATTTCGAGCGCGATCCATGTCGCCGACCCGCAGTGCGGCCAGGGCCAAAAACTGGCGCCGGGTGATTTCCTCATCCACCGTGCCGGCATCCAACTGCTCCAGCATGGCCATGGCCGGGTCCATCACACCTTCCCCAACGAGCGCCTGGGCGAGCCCAAGCCGGGCGCGACGCACGGCCAGCTCACCCTGTGTTTGCGCAACACGATCCAGGTCTGCGATTACTGCATCCAGATCGTCGCCGGCCGCGCGCGCAAGTTGTGCGATGGCCTCGGGATCATCCACGAAGTGCCTGATGCCTGTCGCCAGAACGCGGGCGGCCTGGCGGTCTTCCCCGTTCTCGCGCAAGGCCGCGGACAGCATGAGACGTGCCCGCAGGTCATCCGGTTGCCCGGCGACCACATCCTGCAGTAGCGCAATGGCCTGGGCATACTGGCCCTGCCGGAATCGCACCGCACCCATCAGGGATTTGGCGGACAGACTGTCCGGCGACGCGCTCAGGGCGCGCTGGAGGTGATCATTCGCCGTGGCCAGGTCATCGTCGCCGAACGCCAGCACGGCGGCCAGGTAATTGGAATACGGGTGACGTGAGCCCTGCCGCAACATGGTTGCCACCTCGTCACGCGCCTCGTCCCTCCGATCCAGCGAGATCAGCGTCTCCACCAGACGACCACGGGCATTGAAGTATTCCGTATGGGAGATATCGCGGGGCGGCAGTTCCAGCACACGCCGATAAAGGTCAACCGCATCTTCGTATTCACCCTGGCGGCGCTCCACTTCCGCCCGCACCAGCCAGGCGGCCGAGGATTCCGGGTCCACATCCACGGCCCGGTCCAGGTAGATGACCGCCTCCCCGGTCAGCCCGGCACCCTCGGCCAGCCGCGCCGCACCCACCAGGGCCCGCACGGAACGAGGGTCCTCACTCAATGCGGCATCGAAATACCGCCGCGCCTCGCGCGGATTGTCAGTCTGGGCGTGCGCCATGCCGATGGCGCCCTTCAGGTCGGCACGTATGGCGATGTCGGACACACTCTCTGGATCGATGTCATTGATTACCGCAGTAAACTTCTCCTGCCAGAGCAGGGCCGTGGCCAGCAACGGCTGGACACGGTCCGGGCTGACCCCCAGCCGCTGGGCGCGGCGAAAGGCGTCTTCCGCCGAACTGCTCTCACCCAGCCGCAGCGACACCTGCCCCAGACGGAATCGGGCCTCCGCGTTGTCCGGCTCTTCCTGCAGCAGCGCACGGTAGTCGGCCATCGCCGACTGGTAGCGTCCTTCCTCCTGCTGCTGTTGGGCACGCTCCATGAGGTCCGGAGAATTGTTGCCGCAACCCGCGAGCAGAACCGCCACCATCCCCACTGCGGCCAACCACTCCGTTTTCCTGTTCACCGCAAAACTCCCCTGTTCGCAATTCATGCCTACTGGCGACCGGCTCAGGCTTCTGCCTTCATGCCGTGTTTTTTCATCAGGTCGTACAATGTCGGACGCGAGACGCCGAGCAGTTCTGCGGCCCGGGAAACGTTACTCTGGGCGTAAGCCATGGCGGCCTCCAAAGCACGACGCTCAGCCTGATCCCGCACCTGCCGCAGGTTCAGCGTTGCCGTTGGGTCTTCGGAGAGCTCCAGGTCAAGGTCATCCACATCCAACAAACGCCCGTCGGCCACAATCACCGCACGGTTGATGCGATTTTCCAGTTCCCGCACGTTGCCCGGCCAGCTGTAGCTGCGGATCGCGTCCAGCGCCGCATCGGTGAAGCCGCGCAGGTTGCGCCCGTGCCGCTCCGCCGCACGGGCCAGCAGCGCACGGGCGAGCAACACAGCATCCCCATCACGCTCACGTACCGGCGGGATATCCACCACCACCTCGCTGATGCGGTAGTACAGGTCTTCCCTGAACAGGCCATCGCGAATGTGCTCGCCGAGATCCTGGTGGGTTGCGCAGACAACCCGCACATCAACCGGGATCTCCTCGCGGCCACCAACCCGCTCCACCACCCGCTCCTGCAGGAAGCGCAACAGTTTCGACTGCAAGGCCATGGGCATATCGCCAATCTCGTCCAGAAACAGCGTGCCGCCGTCGGCTAGCTCGATTTTACCGGGCGTCTGGCGATGGGCGCCGGTGTAGGCCCCCTTCTCGTAACCGAACAGTTCGGTTTCCAGCAGGTTTTCAGGAATGGCGGCGCAGTTGATGGCCACGAAGCGCTGCTTCGCGCGGTCGCTGAGATTATGGACGGCGCGGGCCAGCACCTCCTTGCCGCTCCCCGTCTCGCCCAGCAGCAGCACACTGGCGCTGGTGGCGGCCACGCGTTCCACCAGGCGACACACCTTCAGCATGCGCTGACTGCCGGTAATCAGACCGTCCAGCGGGGAACTGCCGGACAACATGAGTTCACGGTTGCGTCTTTCCAGATGCGCGATGTGAAACGCCCGATCGACAATCAGGTTCAGGGTATCTGTGTCCACCGGCTTCTCATAGAAATCATAGGCACCGAGCCCGACTGCGCGGATAGCGCTGCTCTCGTCACCGTTTCCGGTTACCACCACCACCTTGGTGTGCGGCGCCACAGACAGGATCTCGCTCAGCGTCGCCATACCCTCACTGGTACCGTCCGGATCGGGCGGCAAGCCCAGATCCTGCAACACCACCATGGGCTCGTGCCGACGTAACTGTGCCATGGCCCCTTGCCGATCCTCGGCGGCGATGATCTCGTAATTCTCGAAACACCATTTGAGCTGCTTCTGCAGCCCTGGGTCGTCCTCGACGATCAGAAGCTTTTCCGCGCTCACAATTCCACCCTGTCTCTACCTGGCATGTTCCCTGACGATGGGCGCTTCTTCGGCGCTTTTAGTAAAAGGTAATGTAAACTCGAAGCATGTGCCTTCCTCGGGCGTACTCTGTACGGTCACCCGGCCCCCTGCACGACGCACGAATTCACGCACCTGATGGGCACCGATACCCATACCCTTGCTGGACTTCGTGGTGTGAAACGGCTGGAACAGCTCGTCGCGAATGAACTGTGGCGTCATGCCCTCGCCCGTATCAGTCACTGCGATATGGACCATTTCCCCGTCCGTTCGTGCGCTCAGCGCAATGCTACCCTCTGGCGGCGTCGCATCCTGGGCATTGCGGAGCAGATGCACCAACACCATGGTGA
>SLCE01000208.1 GCA_007125985.1 Ectothiorhodospiraceae bacterium
GGCGCGGATACGCGCTTTCCTCAGAGCTGGATCTGGATCGCCGGCAAGAGCCTGTTCGACCTTTGTCGCCAGGAGCACATGCGCGTTGTCCAATGATGTATCCGTTTGCCATGCCGATTGTTCGGTATCGGGCGTCAGATCGGATGGCGGCTTTTGGAGCAGAGTGGACAGATGTTCTACCAGATTCATAAATAGTACCCTCAGGTTACTTCAATGGCGGCAATCGCCTGAAATCCAGATGGCCGCGGCATTTCGCCGGGGAATCGATGTGTTGTTGCTGGCCTTCTGGATTGATCACACATCTGGCTTGAGTGTCCGGATGGTCCTTCAGAGCGTCTGTACGGTAACGCACACTGGTGCCGCCCGTGACGCTGTCGCATTCGGCGAGGGATGAAAACGCGATCCCGCGCGTATTGTCTTTATGAAAGGGGAAGTATTTCGCCGCGGGGCGACCACCGAGGACGGTGAGTTGAAAGAGCCAGTTCAGTTCGACCAGTTGACCTCTCATATCCAGGCCTTGCGGCGCTACGCCTACGGGCTTTGCCGGGATCGCCATGAAACGGAGGACCTGGTGCAGGAGTGTCTGAGCCGGGCCATCGCAGCGGCCGACACGTGGCGGCCGGATGTATCGCTCCGGCCATGGCTGTTCCGGATTCTTCACAACGTCTACATCGGCCAGCTGCGCCGGGCGCAGGTGCGTGGGCCGGTGCACGACCCGGACGAGGCGGATGGGGCTGTGGAGGGGAATCATCTGGCATCGCTGGAGCTGCGGGAGGTGTTGGCCGCGCTGGACAAACTGCCGGCGGAGCAACGCGATGCCGTGCTGCTGGTGGCGGTGGAAGATCTGCCTTATCGGGAAGCTGCGGACGTGCTGGGAATACCGCTGGGTACGTTCATGTCGCGACTCGGACGGGGACGCAAGGCATTGCGTCAACTGATGGGTGAGGAACGCCCTCCATACCTGCGCATCGTGGGACGCGATCAATGAATACTGAAATTGGAGACGCCGAGCTGCAGCGATTCGTGGATGGACAACTGTCTCCCGAACGCCGGGCCTTGGTGCTGGAATACTTGGCGAATCATCCAGACGCAAAGCAACGAGTGGACGCTGATCTGCGGCACAAGCGCCTACTGCGCCAGTATGCCTCTGAATACACCAACCAGCCCGATGATCCGGTGACGGCGCGGTTGCAGGACGAGTTGGCAACGCGCCTGGCAGGTTCGGCGGCGCGCCCCAGGCCTTGGTGGCGTCAGACAGCCGCGGCCATGGTGCTATTCGCTGCGGGGTGGGGCGCCAGCGTGGTGCATGACACCTATCGCGAGTGGTCACTACCGTCGGTCGTAAACGGCGCCACCAAGGCACATCAGATCTTTGCGGAGAACAGCCGCCGGCCGGTGGAGCTCACGGCAGCGGACAGCCGGGAGCTGAGGCACTGGTTCTCCGAGCATCTTTACGCGGACGTGGACATTCCGCAGCTGGACAGCATCGGGCTGAGCTTCATTGGTGGCCGGCTGCTCGCCACCGAGCAGGGGCCACTGGCCCAGATGCTCTACGAGGATCAGCGAGGGCGTCGCCTGTCCTTCTACGTATCGGCAGCAGAAGCCTTTAGCGAGGCCGACGTGCAGGTGGTGAAGGTTGACGGTTTCACGGCGGGTTACTGGAAGGACGACAGGCTGGTGTACACGCTGGTTGCGGATACCAGCAAAGAGCAATTGCTGGCTATCGCCGCGGTGATCGGTGGTGAGTAGCCAATAGGAATATGTCGCCACGGCCGAGTGGTCCTGGGCCGTGGTTAGGGAGAGGCCAGATCCGTTCCTGGCGCCCGCGCCTGAAACCCTGTTGCAAAGGGTGTGCGGTGTGAGCAGTGAACAGCGTCTCTTCATAAACAAATGGACCCTGATGCAGTGGGTTGGAGAGGGCAGACGATGAACGTGGACATGAAACAGATCAAGCTGGGCGCGATTGCGGTGGCGGCTGTGTTAGTGGTGGGGCTGGGTGCCCACTGGTACGGGGCGAGTACGCACAAGCCTCAAATTGTGTCAGTGGTTAAGACCGGAGGCGGCGTACCGGCCGGATCAGGTTTTGGTATACCGCTGACAACGCTGAGCCAGGCCGCGCCGGGCGTGGCTGTGAGCTTCGGTCCGATGGAAGGTCCGGGGACCACGGGCGCGGTCAAGCTCAGGTTTGATCACGCGGTGGAAATACAGAACCGTGAGGTGCGCATGGTGGACGGCGAACTGCAGCTGCCGGTGCGATTCGGACGCGATAACGAGCTGCCGCAGCGTATCACGCTCACCTATCGCGACGGTAACCTGGCGACGGTGCGGTATAACGGCAACTCCGGCGGCGTCACCTTCAATGTCCGCCAGGAAATGCTGGCCGAAGCCCCAGTGGAGGAAACCACCGGAATCCTGGTGGACGAAACCACCGACGGCTGATGGCATTTGCCGATGCCGCCTCTGATAATGAGCCCGGGCCAATGCCCGGGCTTTTTTGCGCGCCCGTTCAGGGCTCTCGAGGTCATTCGCCAGGCGCAGCGGGAGGCGCCACGCGCAGGACAAAGTTGACCCGCTGA
>SLCE01000015.1 GCA_007125985.1 Ectothiorhodospiraceae bacterium
CGCCACTACTGATTTTCCAACGACTCCAACACTGTCTGCCGGTATTCGCCGGGCGCGAGGCCGGTCCACTTCTTGAACGCACGATGGAAGGTACTTGGCTCGGAGAAGCCCGTCCGATTGGCGATTTCCATCAGTGACAGATCCGGCCGCCCCAGTAGGTCCACGGCGGCATCCCGTCGCACCTCGTCCTTGAGCGTCTGATAGCCCTCGCCCTCCTCCCGCAGCCGGCGCCGCAGCGTTTGGGGCGTCATGCGCAACTCCTCCGCGACCTCTTCCAGCGACGGCAGACGCATGGCCATGTGACGGCGCAGATAGCGCCGGATACGCTCGGTGATCCGCCCTTCGTCACGGTATTTCACCAGCAAATTGGTGGGCGCCCGACGCAGGAAACGCGCCAGGCTCTGCTCGTCCTGCCGGATCGGGTGATACAACCAAAGGGCATCGAAACTCAGGCCTGTGTAATCCGCGCCGTATGCCACCGGGGCCTGGAACAACCGTGTGGTTTCCGTGTACTCCGGCGGTTCCGGCGCGCTCAGGCACACCCGGTTCACCGGCAGGCGGCGCTCCACCAGCCAACTTGCCAGACCGAAGGTGAAAAACAGCGCGGTCCGCTTGGCGTAGTCCTGCCGCGGATCAGGCGGGCGCTGATCCAGCAGGCGGACGTACGCCGTATCACCTTGCCGCACCAGGCGCATGACAAAGTCATCCAGCAGCAGGTGGTAGAAATGAAACCCTGTGCGCAGGGCCTCGCCCAACGTCTGGCTGCGCACCATCAGCCCCGTCCCCAGCGCGAAAGAACCCAGTGGCAACGGGCGTTCACACAGGCCCCAGAGTTCGTCGCGGGTCACCCGACGCAGCACGCGGATGAGCCGCGCGTACTGATGCTGCGACACGCGCGAACGGCTGGAATCCAACAGACCAGGGGAGATCCCCGCCCGGCGCAACAGCGGCTCCGGGGCATACCCCTGGTGCAGGGCCCCTTGCAGAATGCTCCGGACCTGAACAATGGGAATGGTATGTGTGGCCGTACTCACAGACTCGGCTGAACGCTTATCGGCAACGACAAAGCCCATGATACCGCGTTCACGGCCGCAGCCGCAGATGGCTTGCACTACGCTCATGGATGACGACCGTATCGGCTGCTAACCGATACGCCACATCCAGCGCGCAGGAGGTATGCCGTGATTATTGACCCCCCGGGCACCCCGACAAAACTCCGTCAGGCCCTCCGCAAGGCCTACCGTATGGACGAAGCGGAGCTCATGCAGGAGCTCGCCGCGGCGGCGGAAGCCGACAGCGATCAGCGCGCCCGCATCGAGCAACGGGCCACCGCGCTGGTCAAGACGGTCCGTCGGCAACGGGTGTCCCAGGGTGGCGTTGATGCACTGCTGCACGAGTACGATCTCTCCAGCAAGGAAGGCATCGTTCTCATGTGCCTGGCGGAGGCCCTGATGCGGGTGCCGGATGCGGAAACCGCCGACCGCCTGATTGCTGACAAGATCTCCAGCGGGGATTGGGAATCCCATCTGGGACACAGCAATTCACCCTTCGTCAACGCATCCACCTGGGGGCTGATGCTGACCGGTCGGGTAGTGCGCTTCGACGAACGCAGCGGCAAGGATCTTGGCAACCTCATGCGACGCATGGTCCAGCGCAGCGGCGGACCGATGATCCGCCAAGCCGTGCGCCAGGCCATGCGCATCATGGGCCGGCAGTTCGTCATCGGTCGCACCATCGACGAGGCGCTGAAGCGCGCCCGGGATGACGAGAAAGCCGGCTTCACCCACTCCTTTGACATGCTGGGCGAAGCCGCGCGCACCATGGCGGATGCGGATCGCTACATGGAGTCTTACCGGCGGGCCATCCGCGCCATCGGCAAGGCCAGCGGCGACAAGGACGTCAACACCTCCCCCGGTATTTCGGTGAAGCTCTCGGCGCTGCACCCGCGCTATGAATTCGCCCAGCGCGAGCGCATGTTGCCGGTGATCATCAAACGTCTGACAGCCTTGTCGGTGGAGGCCCGGGAGGCCGGCATCTCGCTCTGTGTTGACGCGGAGGAAGCCGAACGCCTGGACGTTTCCCTGGACATCATCGAAGCGGTCTCCGCCGATCCAAAGCTCAAGGGTTGGAACGGTTTCGGCCTCGCTATCCAGGCCTACCAGAAACGCTGCCATGCCCTGGTCGACTGGCTGGTGGACATGGCGCGCCGGCACGAACGCCGGCTCATGGTACGGCTGGTCAAGGGCGCTTACTGGGATTCCGAAATCAAGCATGCACAGGAAGCTGGTCACATCGACTACCCGGTCTTCACACGCAAGTTCAACACCGACGTCTCCTACCTGGCCTGCGCGCGCAAACTGCTGGAAGCGCAGGACTGCATCTACCCCCAGTTCGCCACCCATAATGCGCACTCCATGGCCTGGGTGCTGGAAATGGCCCAGGGCCAGGATTTCGAGTTCCAGCGCCTGCATGGCATGGGTGAGGCGCTGTATGCCGATCTCGTGCAGAAGCAGGGCATTCCCTGCCGCATCTACGCGCCGGTGGGCAGCCATGAGGAACTGCTGCCCTATCTGGTGCGCCGGCTACTGGAGAACGGCGCCAACAGCTCCTTCGTCAACCGCATCCAGGATGAAAAACTGCCCATTCGCGAGATGGTGGCGGACCCGGTGGAACAGTTCCGCCAGCTTGGCAAGGCGGTTCGTCATCCCCGCATCCCTCTGCCCGCAGAGTTGTACGGCGCCAGCCGACGCAACTCCCAGGGCATGGACCTCACCGATGTCCCGACGCTGGAAGCGCTTCGCGAAACCATGATGGAGTCCGCCGAGCGCGGCTGGGACGCTGTGCCACTGATCAACGGCAAAACACCGGGCGGCGGGAAGGCACGCCCGGTCACCGACCCCGGCAACCGGGATCGCCAGGTGGGAACGGCTATCTGGGCCTCACCGGAGCAGGCCGAACAGGCGGTAGAGGCCGCGCTCAAGGCGGCCGAACGCTGGGCCTCCACGCCGGTGGACGAGCGTGCACGCTGCCTGGAGCGGATGGCCGCGCTGATGGAACGCCACATGGGGGAGCTCATGGCCTTATGTGTCCGCGAAGCCGGCAAGGGCCTTGCTGACGCCGTGGCGGAAGTGCGCGAGGCGGTGGATTTCTGCCGGTATTACGCCCTCCGCGCCCGCGCCGATTTCAGCGAACCGCAGCAGTTGCCCGGCCCCACGGGCGAGAAGAACCACATCCGCCTGGCCGGACGCGGCGTCTTCGTCTGCATCAGCCCCTGGAACTTCCCGCTGGCCATCTTCTGCGGCCAGGTGACCGCGGCACTGGCGGCGGGCAACGCGGTTGTCGCCAAACCCGCCGAGCAGACCACCCTGATCGGTCACCGCGCTGTGCAACTGCTGCATGAGGCCGGCATTCCGCAGGATGTACTCCATCTGATGCCGGGGGACGGCAAACTGGGGGCGGCCCTGGTGGCGGATCCACGCATCGCCGGCGTCGCCTTCACCGGCTCGGTGGAAACCGCACGCCGCATCAACCAGACACTGGCGGAGCGGGACGGCCCCATCATTCCATTGATCGCCGAAACCGGTGGGCAGAACGCCATGATCGCGGACTCCACCGCCCTGCCGGAACAGCTGGTGGTGGACGTCATCGCCTCGGCATTCCAGAGCGCAGGACAACGCTGTTCCGCACTACGGGTGTTGTACCTGCAGGAGGAGATGGCGGACCACTTCCTCACCATGCTCTCCGGCGCCATGGACGAATTGATCATCGATGATCCGGCCTGGCTGTCCACCGACATCGGTCCGGTAATCGATGAGGACGCCCGCCGCATGCTGCACGACCACATCGATCTGATGCACGGTGAGGCCAAGCACATGGTCGCCGTGGCGAAATTGGGGCCGAACACCGACGGCGGCACCTTTGTCGCTCCCATCGCCTTCGAGATCGACAGCATCCGGCAACTGGAGCGGGAGGTGTTCGGCCCGGTACTGCATGTGGTGCGCTACCGGGCGGACGAACTGGAGCAGGTGCTGGATGACATCAATGCCACCCGCTTCGGCCTCACCCTGGGCGTGCACACCCGCATCGATGCCAAGGCAGAGCACATCGCCCGGCGGGTGAAGGTGGGGAACTGTTATGTGAACCGCAACCAGATCGGCGCCGTGGTGGGCGTGCAGCCATTCGGCGGCGAGGGCCTGTCAGGCACCGGCCCGAAGGCTGGCGGGCCGCGCTACCTGCACCGCTTTGCGACAGAACGCGTGCTGACCATCAACACCACCGCCGCCGGCGGCAATGCCTCCTTGTTCGCCATGAGCGATGATGGGGAGGAGCCTGGGGAGGCTACTCCGTAGGGCGGATGGAGGCGAGGCCGATATCCACCATCGGCCTCGCCACGCCACTCAGGCCCGGCGTGACCCCTCAAACTGACGGCTGGCCTCTTCCGAGGGGCCGCCGTCGATCAGGCTGACCACCACGATGGCGATGGTGGCGAAGATGAAGCCGGGCAGGATTTCGTACACATCGAACAGCCCGCCGGAGAGCCGGTTCCATACCAGCACGGTCACCGCACCGACCACCATACCGGCCAGGGCGCCGTTGCGCGTCATGCGCGACCAGTACAGCGACAGGATGATCAATGGGCCGAAGGCCGCACCAAAGCCACCCCAGGCGTAGGCCACCAGATCCAGCACGCCGGCCTCCGGATTCAGGGCCAGCAGCAGCGCCACCACAGACACAGCGATCACCGCCGCACGGCTGATCCAGACCATCTCCGCATCCGAAGCCCCGGGCCGGATGAACCCCTTGTAGAAATCATTGGTCAGCGCACTGGCCGAGACGATCAACTGGGAGTCGATGGTGCTCATGATGGCCGCCAGGATGGCCGCCATCAGGACACCCGCCACCCAGGGATTGAACAGCGCGCGAATCAACTCGATGAGTACCGTTTCGCTGTCCTCGATGGGGGCATCGGCGAAGTAGGCAATGCCTAGATAGCCGGTGGCCACGGCCCCGATCAGCGCCAGGATCATCCAGCTCATGCCAATCAAGGTGGCCATGGGGACATCCCGCTCGGAACGGATGGCCATGAAACGAGCCAGGATATGGGGCTGACCGAAGTAGCCCAGGCCCCAGGCCAGCAGCGAGATCATGCCCAGAAAAGTCATGCCCTGTAGCACCGTGGTGTAGCTGCGGTCAATGGCCCGCACCTCGGCCTGCACATCACCCCAACCGCCGACCAGCACCACCACGAACATGGGCACCACCAGCAGCGTCAGGAACATGAGGATGCCCTGCACGAAATCAGTCCAGCTCACTGCCAGGAAGCCGCCCAGGAAGGTGTAGGAGATGATCACCACCGCCCCGACGATCAATGCGGTCTGGTATTCCATGCCGAAGGAACTCTGGAACAGCAGGCCACCGCCCACCAGGCCGGCAGAGATATACAGGGTGAAGAAGACCAGGATCACCACCGCCGAGATCACCCGCAGCAGGCGGCTGGTATCTCCGAACCGGTTCTCAAGAAAATCGGGGATGGTCAGCGAGTCCTTCGCCCGTTCCGTGAAACGCCTTAATCGACCGGCAACAAACACCCAGTTAAGAAAGGCGCCGGCCACCAACCCGACACCAATCCATAACTCCCCCAGGCCAGCCGCGTAGACCGCACCGGGCAGCCCCAGCAGTAACCAGCCACTCATATCCGAAGCACCGGCACTGAGGGCGGCCACGCCTGGCCCTAAACGCCGTCCGCCCAAGACATAGTCGGACAGATCGCTGGTCATCCTGTACGCTGCGATGCCAACCACCAGCATTAGTACCAGGTAGGCCGCGAACGTCATAAGCGTGGGAATGGGCATGTCCATGGAGGCTCCTGTTTATCATTTTTTGTTCCCGGTGCTCCCCATAAGCACCGTTCCGACAAGCGTAGCAGCGATGCAGCCGTGGCGAGGTAGACATGCAGCGTGACCGGACAGCCATCCTGTTCGGCTTGGGTGCCGTGGGTCTGTGGTCCACAGTGGCCACCGCGTTCAAGCTGGCGCTGGAGACGCTGTCGCCACTGGAACTGATGTGGCTCGCATCGCTGGTGTCCTGGCTGCTGATCGGCGGGCTGGTTACCGCCCAGGGGCTGCTCGGCCAGGCGCTACGTGGCAGTTGGCGCACCGCGCTGTGGGCCGGGCTGATGAACCCGGTGGCCTATTACCTGGTGCTGTTCGCCGCCTATGACCGGCTACCGGGGCAGGAGGCCATGGCGCTCAACTACACCTGGGCGCTGGCCATGGCCTTCCTCGCCATCCCCATCCTGGGCCACCGGCTCACCGCCCGCGACCTGCTGGCCGGGCTGATCGCCTACGCCGGCGTATGGGTGATCGCCACCCGGGGCGCCGTGCTCAATGTCCAGTTCGCGGACGGATTCGGCGTAACCCTGGCGCTGGCCTCCACCCTGTTGTGGGCGCTGTACTGGCTGCTGGCCGCCCGTGACCCCCGACCGCCACTGGTGGCCCAATGGCAGAATTTCAGTGTTGCCGTGCCGGTGATGACGGTGCTGATGCTGCTGGGTCCCGGCTTCCAGTGGCACGGCTGGGAGGCTCTTGGCGCCGGCGTGTACGTGGGCCTGTTCGAGATGGGCATTGCCTTCGTGCTCTGGCAGCAGGCCATGCTGCGCACCTCGCGCGCGGCCCGGGTGTCCAATCTTATCTTCCTGTCCCCACCCGTTTCGCTACTGCTCCTGTTCTTCATCGTCGGCGAGCCGATCCTGCCCTCCACGCTGATCGGGCTGATGCTGATTCTGGGCGGGCTGGCGCTACAGCAGATCCAGAAGTAACGGACAGGCGCGCGAATCCGTGGCAGCATTACTGTCCCCAAACAAGCAACTGGAACAGAGTCCGAATGAGCCTATTGTTCATTGTTCGACACGGGCAGGCCGCTTTCGGCGAAGCCGATTACGACCGCCTGTCTGATCTGGGCCGGCAGCAGTCTCGCTGGCTGGGCGAGTATTTTCTGAACCGCGGCATCCGCTTCAGCCGGGCCGTTTCCGGCGACATGTCACGCCAACAGGACACAGCCCGGGAAATCCTGGAGACCATGGGCCAGACGGACCTGGAACTGCTCACCCACAGCGGGCTGGATGAGTACGACGGGCAATCCGTTTACGCCGCCTATACCGGTAACCAGGATCAGCACCTGCATCAGCAATCCGACTACAAGGACTATTGGCGCACCTTCCGACGCGCCTATGAGACCTGGATTGACGGCGGCCTGCCGGATGCGGTGGAAAGCTGGGCGGAATTCAACGAGCGCATCGCCGATGCCCTGGAGTTGGCGCAGCAGGATGTGGGCAAGGGAGACGCGGTGTTGATCGCCACGTCCGGCGGCGTGATCGGTTCCACCATGACGCGAATCCTGGAGACACCCGGTCATGCCGCTGTGGATCTGAATTTCCAGGTCCGCAACACGGCGTTCTGCGAGCTACTGGCCACCCGCCGCGGCCCGCGGCTGATCAGCTACAACACCATTCCGCACCTGGAAACAGCGGAACGCCGCCACGCCATCACGCACGTCTGAGGCGGGCGTTGCACCCAACTCAGACCGCTGCGGAGCCTGTACAGGCTCCGCAGCATTCGGATGGAACCTTTACCAGCGTTCCATAATCACAGGCAAGTCCTCTTCTTTCAGAACCTCCGCCCGGTATTCCATCCAGCCACGGTTGAACGCTTCCTCATTCACGGGCGCGTCTTCCGTGAAATCGGCCCAGGCCTGCTGGAGCAGTTCCTGACGGCGCAGGTTCTCCTGCTGTCTCCGTTCGGCTTCCTCGGTCCAAACCCCCACCTCCTTGAAGTAGCGAACGGCCCCCTCATGGAACGGCGTGAACGCGATCTCCAACCCCTGGCGGTCCAGAGCCCAGCCTTCGGCACCCGGAGCACTATCCTTGTAGTCCTCGTGGTGCTCCACCATGGCCTTGATCATGTTGTAGACGAGGTCGGGATCCTGCTCAGCCATCATGGTCAGCACAGGATAAGGCGAGGAAAAGAGTTCAATCCCTTCATCCGAATCGATGCCCGGGCCTCGTCGAGCGATATGCGGATAGTACCAGGGTGATTGTGCCTGGACTCGCGCGATGGCTTCTTCGTCATCATGTGGGAACGAGATGAAACTCAGACCTCGAGGGCTGCTCGCAATGCGCACCGACGGGGGGCTGGAGCAGTTGCCGCCCTTGACGTCAGAGCGGCCTTCGATCAGGGCCTCAACGGTGCCCATATAACCGCCGACTTCGACCTTCTCCACATCGTCCCAGGTCATGCCGCCATAAGCCAGCAGTGCGGCGATACCGTTATTCAACGTCGGCGAGCCCTGCACGTAGGTCACTCGCTTACCCCGCACATCCTCAATGGTCTCAATACCGCTTTCTTCCGTCGTGAGCAGCGTGTAGGAGCAGCCGTCGTCCAGACTCCACAAGCCGATGCGAATCGGCTGCGGGCCCCAGCCCTGGGTCCCGAAGTTCATCAGACCCTCCTGGGCATAGGTGGCCTCGGAGCCACCTGCCGCGAAGTGCACCCGGCCGGCACGCAGCGGCGACAATCGCGCAATATCATTTCGGCCAGGAATAACCCGCAGGTTCACCCCGTATTCGTTCTGCATCACGCTACCAATACCGACCGCCTGCGAATAACCCATGGAACCTGTGGGATAAGCGGACCAAATGACCGTACTGGGCAGTTCAACACCTCCGGCCTGCGCCGCACTGCCGGCAGCCAGTCCAGTGGCTGCCACGCAGGCAAGCACACTGCGCCCGAGTACACGTGGAATCTGTTTCATGGTGATCTCCTCCAAAGACATCTCATGGTTATAATCGGCCCAAATTTCGGGCCAAAGGCTTCCGTGCCACCCTGCTTCCCTAACAGGCAGCGGTCGGTGGGCCGTTCAGCCCACTTGTCGCGTGCGGTTTTTCCAATACGGTTCGCGCAGCTTGAACTTGAGCAGCTTGCCGGCTCCGGACATGGGCAAGGCGTCGCGCACTTCCATGCTGCGCGGACATTTGAACCCGGCAATAAGGTTGCGGCAGTGGGCCAGCAGTTCGTCCTGTTCCACGGTTTCCCCCGGCTTTGGCACGATCACCGCATGCACCCGCTCACCCCATTTTTCGTCCGGCACGCCAATCACCGCGCACTGGGACACCTTGGGAAACTGCAAAATGGCGTCCTCGACTTCGGCTGAATACACGTTCTCCCCACCGGTGACGATCATGTCCTTGATCCGGTCCACCACGAACAGGAAGCCGTCTTCGTCGATGTAGCCGGCATCACCGGTGTGCATCCAGCCGTTGCGCAGGGCTTCCGCGGTCTGCGCCGGTTGGTTCCAGTAGCCCTTCATCACCATTGGGCCGCGGGCCACGATCTCGCCCACTTTTCCAGGCGGAAGCGGCGTATCGTTGCCGTCCACCACACGCACCTCGGCCAACGGCACCGGCACGCCGGCGGACATGAGCTTGCCGGCAGCCCGACCCTGCTCGGTGTGATACTCCGGCGTGAGCACCGTGATCGTGGGCGAGAGTTCGGTCATGCCGTAGGCCTGGGCGAAGCGCACCCGCGGCAGTTCCCGCAGCGCCCGCTCCAGCAGGGCCGTGTCCATCGGAGATGCGCCATAACGCAGCAGGCGCAGGCTGGAAAGATCCCGCTTCGGGAAATCGGGATGATCCAGCAACATGCGCAGCATGGTGGGCACCAGAAAGGTTTCCGCGACGCCGTGTTTCTCGATGACCTCCAACACCTTGCCGGGCTCGAACGAGGGCAGCAGCACATGCGTGCCCAGCCGCAGTGAGAACTGCAAAATGTGCCCCAGCCCCGCCACATGGAACGGCGGTGCGGCATGCAGCCCGGGCACTGCCAGCTCATCGCGAGGGATGGTCATCATGCTGGCGAAGATGTTGCTCAGTAGATTGATATGGCTGAGCATCACGCCCTTGGGCTTGCCGGTGGTGCCGCCCGTGTAGAGCAACACGGCCAGATCATCGCCGCCGCAGCGTGCATCGTCCAC
>SLCE01000059.1 GCA_007125985.1 Ectothiorhodospiraceae bacterium
CCCATGGTGCCGGGAATTCCCGCCAGAAACTCGGCCCCGACCAGATCGTGACGCGCCGCGAACCGGGCCACCTTGGCGCAGGCCACGCCGGCATCCGCCCAGACCCCGCGGTTCCCCTGACACCGCAACGCGGTGAGTCCGGGCGAGAGGAAGATCACGGTGCCCCGAAGGCCACCGTCGCGTACCAGCAGGTTGCTGCCCAGCCCGCACCAGTACAGGGGTTCGTCCGCCGGCAGCATGGCCAGGAACGCGGCCAGGTCTTCACGGTCGGCCGGCTGGTAAAAGCGATCCGCCGGGCCGCCAACCCGCCATGTGGTATGGCGGGACATGGGCTCCCGCTGTTTCAGCGTGCCACGCAGGCTGTCCAGACTCAGGGCCGCCATCACCCTTCACCTCCCGCAAGATGCTGCTTCAAGCGCGCTGCCGCGGTCCCGATGCTGCCGGCACCCATGGTCAGCAGGATGTCGCCGCCCCGAAGGACTCCCGGCAGGGTATCGATCAGCTCATCCACGTCCTCCACGAACACCGGGTTCATTTTCCCCCGCGCCCGGATCGCGCCGGACAGGGCCCGGCCGTCCGCACCGGGAATGGGCTGCTCCCCGGCCGGATACACATCGGTCATCACCAACACGTCCGGTTCGCTAAGAACGCGGGCGAAATCCTCGAACAGGTCCCGTGTGCGACTGAAGCGATGGGGCTGGAACGCGAGCACCAGCCGGCGCTCCGGCCATCCATCACGAACAGCCCGCAGCGTGGCGTCGATCTCGCTGGGATGGTGTCCGTAGTCATCCACAACCAGTGCCGTGCCGCCGCCTGGAAGTGACATCTCGCCATAGCGCTGGAACCGCCGCCCGATACCCTGGAATTCCCCCAGGGCGCGCACAATGGCGGCCTGCTTCACCCCGAGCTCCCGGGCGATGGCAACGGCCGCCAGGGCATTCTGCACGTTGTGCTTGCCAGGGAGATTGAGATCCACCTCCAGCGGCGCATCACCATTGCTGCGCACGGTGAAGTGAGTCCGATTGCCCTCCTGCCGGATGTCATAGGCCTGCACATCCGCATCCGTGCTGAGGCCGTAGGTACGCACCGGCCGTGTCACTTCCGGTATCAGCTCCCGCACCTCGGGATCGTCAATGCACAGCACGGCCAGGCCGTAGAACGGCAGGTGGTGCAGGAACTCCAAAAACGTGCTGCGCAGACGTCGGAAATCCCCGTCATAGGTGCCCAGATGGTCAGCATCGATGTTGGTCACTGCCGCAATCATCGGCTGCAGATAGAGGAACGAGGCATCACTCTCGTCCGCCTCGGCAACGAGGAAACGCCCCTCACCCAGCCTCGCATTGGCCCCGGCGCTGGTGAGCCGGCCGCCGATGACAAAGGTGGGATCCAGCCCGCCTTCCGCGAGCACGCTGGCCACCAGACTGGTGGTGGTGGTCTTTCCGTGGGTGCCTGCCACCGCGACGCCAAAGCGAAAGCGCATCAGCTCGGCCAGCATCTCGGCCCGGGGCACCACCGGAATCCGCGCGTCCCGGGCCGCGCGCACCTCGGGGTTGTCCTCGCCCACCGCGCTGGAGATCACCACGGCGTCGGCCCGGGCCACATGACCGGCGGCATGACCGATACGCACCGTCGCACCCAGCTCCTGCAGCCGTCGGGTGGAGGGGCTTTCCTTCAGATCACTCCCCGAAACCCGATAGCCCAGGTTGAGCAGCACCTCGGCGATGCCGCTCATGCCAGCACCGCCAATGCCGACGAAATGGATGCGGCGCACGCGCCCCATGGCGCCGGGGCGGCTGTGATCCCAGTGCTGGATTTCTTGTGTCATGCCACCTCCAGACAACTGTCCGCCACATCCTCTGCGGCTCGCGGGCTTGCCAGTTCCCGGGCCCGCTCCGCCATCAGTCTCAGGCTGTCCCGGTGGGTCGTGTAATCCTCCAGCAGGCCGGCGAGCCGACGTGGGCTGAGTTCGCCCTGGGGCAACAACACGGCGGCCTGCCGATCACTCAGGAACCGGGCGTTGGCCGTCTGATGGTCATCCACGGCCTGGGGCAAGGGCACCAGGCAGGCCGCCACGCCCACGGCGGCCAGTTCGCTGACGGTAAGTGCACCGGCACGGCAGACCACGAGATCGGCCCAGGCGTAGGCCTCGGCCATATCGCCAATGAACGGCGTGATTTCAGCCTCCACCCCGGCACGCCGGTAATGGTCTTCGGCGATCTGCAGAGTGCGCTCCCCGGCCTGATGGCGGATCTCGGGCCGCTGCTCCTCCGGCAGCATGGCGACGGCCGCCGGAACCCGTTCATTCAGTACCTGCGCGCCCAGGCTGCCGCCCACCACCAGCAGCCGCAGCCGCCCGCTGCGACCGGCGTAGCGAACCTCAGGCTCCTGCAGGTCGTGAATAGCCTCCCGGACCGGGTTGCCCACCACCCGGGCCAGCACGTTCCCCGGGAAATCCGTAGGGAAGCCGCACAGCACTCGCCGCGCGAATCGTGACAGCACACGGTTGGTCATTCCGGCCACGGCATTCTGTTCGTGCAGCACCAGCGGACGTCTCAGCAGCCAGGCGGCAATACCGCCAGGGCCCGCCGCATAACCGCCCATCCCCAGCACGGCCCTGGGGCGGTGCCGGCGCAGCACGCCAATGGCCTGCCACACCGCCCGCGTCAGGCGGACCGGCGCCAACAACCAGCCGGTCAGGCCCTTGCCCCGCAAGCCCTGGATTTCCAGGAACTCCATGGGAAGCCCGGCCTCCGGCACCAGGCGCGACTCGAGCCCGTCCCGCGTGCCCAGCCACACCACCGGCAGGCCGCGCTCCCTCAGCACGGAGGCGACGGCCAGGCCAGGGAACACGTGACCACCGGTGCCGCCTGCCATGATCATTACCGGACGTGCCGCTGCGTTCATGTGCGCGCCCTCCGCTCATCGGCTCCAGCACGATTACCGGCATGATCTGCCTCGTGACCGGCCCGCAACACCAGCGCGAGTGCCAGCACCGTCATCAACAGACTGCTGCCGCCATAGCTGAGCAGTGGCAGCGTCAAGCCTTTGGTGGGCAACAACCCCATGTTGACGCCTGCATTGACGAAACCCTGAATGGCCAGCCAGATGCCCACGCCGAAGCACAGGTAACCACCGAAGGGTCTCCCCGACCGCAGGGATCGCGCGCCGGTGGCCATCACCCGCCAGCACACATAGCTGTACAACCCCACCAGAACCAGAATGCCAAGCAAGCCGAGTTCCTCGGCGAGTACCGCGAACACGAAATCGGTATGCGCCTCGGGCAGGTAGAACAGTTTCTGAACACTGCCGCCCAGGCCAACACCGAACAACTCGCCGCGGCCGATGGCGATCAACGATTGGGTGAGCTGGAAACCGCTGTTAAATGGATCCGCCCAGGGGTTGGAGAACGACAACAGCCGTTCCAGCCGATAGGGGGATGCATAGATCAGGGCCACAGCAGCGCTGCCCGCAGTCAGCACCAGCACAATGAAGCGTGACAGCGGCACGCCGGCCAGGAACAGCATGCCCATCCCCGTGGCCACCATGACCACCGCGGCACCGAAATCCGGCTGCAGCAGCAGCAGGAATGAGATCAGCGCCATTACCCCCACCGGGACCATGAAGGTGGCAATCCGGCTGCGCACCTGCGGACCGCGACGCACCAGAAAGGCCGCGAGATAGATCATCAGGCTCAGCTTCATCACCTCGGAAACCTGCAGGTTGATGATGCCCAGCGGAATCCAGCGCGTGGCCCCGTTCACCTCGCGGCCGACACCGGGAACCAGCACCAGAACCAGCAGCAACAGCGCGAACAGCATCAGCAGCCCACTCATGCGCTGGACCGTCTCCAGCGGCGTGTTCAGTGCGATCCAGCCCAAGGCGTAGGCGCCAGCGACAAACAGCAACTGGCGCTGGAAGTAATACAGGGGCGCACCGAGATTGCGTTCCGCCAGGGAAATGGACGCCGAGGCCACCATGACGAGGCCCAACACCGTCAGGGCGACAATGGCCCCGAGCAGCCGGTAATCCAAGGGAGGCAGCACCCGCACCGGGAAGCGGACTGGCGTCTGGCTCGCCAAGACGCTCATGATGGCAGCCTCCCCACGGCGTCGCTGAAGGCGTCGCCCCGCGCCATGTAATTCGCATACATATCCAGACTGGCGCAGGCGGGGGACAACAACACCAGGTCTCCCGGCTCTCCAAGTGCCGCTGCCCGCTCCACGGCTCGCGCCATATCCGGCGCCACTTCGATTGGCACCACGTCCTTCAACGCGGCCTCCAGACGTGGTGCGTCCTTGCCCAGAAGCACCGCCGCCCGGGCCCGCCCACGCAGCGCCTGGGCCAGTGGCGCGAAATCAGCCCCTTTGCCATCGCCCCCGGCGATGAGCACCAGTGGTCGATCCAGACCGAGAACCGCGGCCAGCGTGGCCCCCACATTGGTGGCCTTGGAATCGTTGACCCAGTCCATGCGGGCCCGGTGCGCCACCCATTGCATCCGGTGCGGCAGACCGGCAAACGCCCGTAGCGCGTCCAGGCAGGCAGCGAGCGGCAGCCCCAGCGCATCCGCCAAAGCCAGCGCCGCCAGCCCGTTCATCAGGTTATGACGCCCCTGTAGACGGAGCTCAGCGGCGGCAACCAGCCGATGGTCACCACGGCAGAGCCAGGTATCCCCGCCCTGCTGCCGCAGCCCGTAGTCATTCGACCCCAGAGGCTCCTCGGCGCCGAACCACCGCACCCTGCGCCCAGTCAGGGCCATGCCCCGTACCAGCGCGTCATCACGGTTCAGCACCATGACGCCGCCGCCGTGGAAGATGCGCGCCTTTATCGCCGCGTAGCGGTCCAGTGAATGATGGCGATCAAGGTGGTCTTCACAGATATTGAGCACGGTCGCTGCCACGGGCTTGAGGCTGTGCAGGGTCTCCAGCTGGAAGCTGGACAGCTCCAGCACGTACAGCGCTGGCTCGGGGCTTCGCAACAGATCCAGGGCTGGCGTACCCAGGTTTCCGCCGACAGCCACATCACGACCGGCGGCGCGTGCCATCTCGCCTAGCAGCGTGGTCACAGTGCTCTTGCCGTTGGAGCCGGTGATGGCCGCCACCGGGGCATGGGCGGCGCGGGCGAACAGCTCCACCTCTCCAATCACTGGCACACCGGCATCCAGGGCAGCCGCCACCGCAGGCTCTTCCGGGGAGACACCCGGGCTCAGGACGACTTCGTCGGCTTCCCGCAGCAGCCGGACATCAATACCCCCCAGGTGCAACGCCCCGGTATCCAGTAAAACGCGGGCCTCGTCCACGCCCGGCGGCTCCACCCGGCTGTCGGTCACCGCCACCGGCACGCCCTTGCGGTGCAGATAACGCACACAGGCAAGGCCCGAGGCTCCGAGCCCCACGACCACTGTCTGCTTTGCCTTGTGCGTTTCCATTGTCTGCATCACCGGATCTTCAACGAAGCCAGACCAATCAGGACCAGAATCACGGTCACGATCCAGAACCGCACGATCACCCGCGGCTCCGGCCAACCCTTGAGTTCGAAATGATGGTGGAGAGGCGCCATGCGGAAGATGCGGCGCCCCGTGAGCTTGAACGACGCCACCTGGAGGATCACTGACACCGTCTCCATGACAAATACCCCGGCCATGATGAACAGCACCAGTTCCTGTCGCACCACCACCGCCAGCACGCCCAACGCGGCGCCAAGGGCCAGCGCCCCCACATCCCCCATGAACACCTGTGCCGGGTAGGCGTTGAACCACAGGAAGCCAAGCCCGGCGCCCACCAGCGCGCCACAGAAGATCACCAGCTCACCCACCCCGGGCACATAGGGGATGCCCAGATAAGTGGCAAACTGGAAATTGCCCGAGGCGTAGGCGAACACGCCCAGCGCGCCTCCCACCAGCACCGTGGGATTGATGGCCAGGCCATCCAGGCCGTCGGTGAGATTCACGGCATTGCTGGTCCCCACAATGACCAGATAGGCGAAGGGGATGAACAACAACCCCATCTGCCAGTGGACATCTTTGAGGAACGGCACGATCAGCGTGGTTTCCACCGGGTTCTGGGCGGTGACATAGAGGAACACCGCGGCGCCGAGCCCGGCCACCGACTGCCAGAAGTACTTGTGTCTGGCCGACAGCCCCTTGCTGTTTCCGTAGCGCAGCTTGAGGTAGTCATCCACGCCGCCAACGGCGCCAAACGCCAACGTGGTGAGCAGTACCACCCAGACGTAGCGATTGGCCAGATCGGCCCACAGCAGCGTGGCAACGGCCACCGCCAGCAGGATCAGGGAGCCGCCCATGGTTGGCGTACCCGCCTTCGAGAAATGCGACTGCGGCCCGTCCTCGCGGATCGGCTGACCGATTTGATGTTGACTGAGGCGACGGATCAGAAACGGCCCGACGACGAACGAGACCATCAGCGCCGTCAGCACGCCGAGAATGGCGCGCAGGGTGATGTACTGGAACACCCTGAAGCCGCTGTGAAATTCTTCGAGCCACCCCGCGAGATAGATCAGCACGTGCGCACCTCCGTGCCCGCGGGCGTCTCCAGGGCGGCTGCGATGCGCTCCATGCCCATGCTCCGTGAACCCTTGACCAGCACCGAGACCTGCGGATGCAGTGCCGCCCGCAGTGCATCCACCAACGGCTGCTGCGCTTGGTGATGTTCCGCTCCTGGGCCGAAGGCGCGGCTCGCGGCGGCGCTGGTCTCGCCCAGGGTGAACAACCGGGCCACTCCCTTGTCACGGGCATAGCGCCCGGCCTCGGCGTGCAGTTCCTCGGCCTGGGCGCCGAGTTCACCCATATCGCCCAGCACCAGCCAGGTCTCGCCCTCGGACTCGACCAGCACATCAATGGCGGCGGCCAGGGACAGCGGGTTGGCGTTGTAGCTGTCATCGATTACCCGGGCCCCGCAGGCCGTGGACCGCAACTGCAGTCGGCCCGCGGCGGGCTGGAAGCTCTCCAGTCCGCCGCGAATCGCGTCCAGCGGCACGTCAAAGGCCAGCGCCGCAGCGATGGCGGCCAGCGCGTTGCGGCGGTTATGCTCACCGGGAACACGCAGCATCAACTCCAGCACGCCCTTGGGCGTTTCCACTCGGAAGCGCCCGTCATCCAGCATTGCCTGGCCCCGTACGGCGGCCTCCGTGTTGATCCCGAAATCGATCACCCGGCGGCCCTGGGAGAACTCCCGCCACAACGGCGCATAGCGATCATCCGCATTGATCACCGCTGTACCGCCGGCGGTCAGCGCCTGAAACAGCTCGCCTTTGGCATGGGCCACCCCTTCCACGGAGCCGAAACCCTCAAGATGTGACGGCCCTGCGTTCGTCACCACAGCCACGTCCGGCTGCGCCATGGCCGCCAGCCGGGCGATCTCACCGGCGTGGTTGGCGCCCATCTCCACCACCGCATAGCGCTGGCCGTGGCGCAAACGACACAGGGTCAAGGGAACACCCAGTTCGTTGTTCAGGTTGCCCTGCGTGGCCGCCGTATCGCCCACACGGCTAAGCACCGCGTGCAACATCTGCTTGACGGTGGTCTTGCCGTTGCTGCCGGTAATACCCACCACCCAGGGATTCACTTGCTGACGCCACCAACGCCCCAAACGTCCCAGTGCGGCACGGCTATCTTCAACCAGCAGGGCCGGAACGGCCTGGGAAACGGGGCGCTCCAGCATGACGGCCGCGGCGCCGTCATTCAGTGCGTCGGGGGCGAAAGCATGCCCGTCGAAACGAGGGCCGGTGATGCTCACGAACAGATTGCCGCGCTCCAGGCGACGGCTATCGATACTCAGACCCGCTATATGCACATCGTCACCCTGGATACGGGCATCCAGCACGGGTGCGAGCTCGGACAAACGCGCCCGGATCATGCTTCACCTCCGCTTAACAGGGCGCGCACGGTATCACGATCGCTGTAATGGCGAATCCCCCGGGCGGTGATCTGGTAGGCTTCGTGTCCCTTCCCGGCAACCAGCACCACATCGTCCGGACCCGCGGAGCCCATCGCACGGGCAATGGCCGCGGCCCGATCATGCTCCACCATGGGCTCCGCACCGCGGAAGCCGGACAGGATGTCCCGGACAATATGCTCCGGCGATTCGCCGCGGGGATTGTCGTCGGTCACGATCACATGGTCGGCGCCGGCCTCGGCGGCCGCCCCCATCAACGGCCGCTTGCCCGGGTCACGGTCCCCGCCACAGCCGAATACACACCAGACGCGACCGTTCACGTGCTCCCGCAAAGCGGCCAGAACGGCCTGAAGGGCGCCAGGGGTGTGCGCGTAGTCCACGACCACCAGCGGCCCGCCCTCGTGACTGAATCGCTCCATGCGCCCTGGCACCGGCCGGATGGCACGCAACCCGGCGGTCATCGCCGGGCTGGACCAACCCAGCCCGGCCAGCACGCCGATCACTGCGAGCACATTGGCGGCATTAAAGCGCCCCATCAGCGGCAAAGCCGCTTCCACCACACCCTCCGGAGTGACGGCGGTCAATTCCATGCCTTCCGGCAACAGCGCCAGATGAGTGCACACCACTTCGGCATCAGAATCCGGCTGCAGGGAATAACTCACGCTGTCCACGGTCTCCGGCAGCTGCCTGCGAACCGAGCAGCCGAAACTGTCATCAGCATTGAGCACCGCGCAACGCAGACCTTCGCCGAGGAACAGACGGCGCTTCGCCTCGGCATAGGCCTCCATCGTTCCGTGGTAGTCGAGATGGTCACGTCCGAGATTGGTCAGCACCGCAGTGTCAAAGCGCACGGCGGCAACGCGGCCCTGGTCAATGCCGTGGGACGAAACCTCCATGCTGGCGGACTGCAGCCCGGATTCCCGGAACCCGGCAAGGACCGCATGGACCGTGGCTGCATCCGGCGTGGTATTCGCAGCCGGCTGCAGCGCTCCGACGGGGCCGTAACCCAGGGTCCCGATGACACCGCAACCTCCATCACCTTCCAGCACCTGGGCAAGAAACTGGCTCACGGAAGTTTTGCCGTCCGTGCCCGTCACGCCGATCACCCGCACCGCCTCGGAAGGGTGGTCGAAGGCACGGGCCGCCAATCGCCCCAAATCACGGCCCAGACCGGGATACTCCAGCACGGGGATACCTGCGGCACGGCACTGCTGCTTCGCGGCCGCGCAATCCAGACCCGGCTGCGGTTCCCACAGAACCGCAGACGCGCCCCGGGCCAATGCCTCATCGATGAAATCGATCCCGTGATGGCGCTCACCGGCACAGGCGGCAAATACCCACCCGGGACAAACCGCCCGACTGTCCGCGCTCAACCCGCCAATGCGCACATCACCGCCGATGGCCAGAGGCCGCTGCAGCAATTCCGCCAGCGTCGTAAGCCTGTCCAACGCTTCTGCAGCTCGCATAATCAGTCTCTCCCCGCCATGGCCGTCAGCCCCGGAAGCTCATCCAACTGATCCGGCGGCAGATTCAGCAACCGCAACGCAGCAGACATCACTTCAGCGAACACCGGCGCCGCAACCTGCCCACCGTAGTAGGCTTCGCCGGCAGGCTCGTCGATCATTACCACCATCACGAGCCGCGGATCATTCATGGGCGCCATGCCGGCAAACCAGGCGATGTAACGGTCCTCCGCATAGCCCCCGGCCACGGATTTACGCACGGTGCCTGTTTTGCCGGCCGTGCGGTACGCCGGCACCCGCGCGCGGGTCGCCGTGCCGCCATCCTCCACCGCCAGCTCCAGCATGTCGCGCAGGCTGCTGGCAATGGCCGCGCTCATCACGCGCTCACCCTCGGGGGCATCCTCCAACCGCAGGAAGGAAACCGGGCGCACCATCCCATCGGCCGCGATGGCGGCATAGGCTTGCGCCAGATGCAGCGGCGTCACGGACAGCCCGTAACCGAACGCCAGCGTGGCGCGATCCACCGGGGAACGCGGTGGCACTGCCGCCAGCGCGCCGGCCACCTCGCCGGGAAAGCCGCTTCCCACGCTGCGACCGAAGCCGAGACGCGCCAGCGTGCTCCACACGGCGTCCTCCGGCAGGTCCAGAGCAAG
>SLCE01000042.1 GCA_007125985.1 Ectothiorhodospiraceae bacterium
CGTTGATCACGGCAGTCAGGCGTGCGCTGTGGCGGGCGGATTCCGCCAACCGGTCCCGGATCAGCTCTTGCACGAACCGGGCGATATCCTGCTCGGTGACCGGGGGCGCCACACAATCCCGCGCGCCGGCCCGCATGGCCACGCGGATCAAGTCCACGTTGCGGGTGTCGCCGATGACCAGCAGCGGCGGGCGCTGTGTGGACGGGCGATCAATGAGGCCGGCGAGTTCCGCATCCCAGTTCTCGCTCACCACGAGGATGAGCGCGTCCGGCAGCGGGTTCACATCGTGCAGCGGGTCGGTGTGGCCGTTGACGATATGCCGTGTGGACGCGTTCACATCGCCCTGCTGCTGAAGGAGGTGCTGGATGTGCTCCAGATCGGACCTGGAGCGGCCGGCCACCAGTATTTCCAGTCGATAACGCATGGGTCAGCCCCTCCGGTCTCAGTCGAAGACCAGTTTTCCGGTGCCGAACTGCTGGCGATCACCCGTATCGCGGCGATAGGCCTCCATGGCGGCGGCGGCCTTGTCGCCTTGCAGGGGCAGGGCCTCGTCTCCGGGGGTGTGCGTCTGCGTGGCGATCATGTGGCGCACCGATTCGCCGAACTCCGGGCGCTCACCGCCGGGGGTCAGTGCACAGGCGGCAAGCAGGCTGGAGGCCAGAACCAGCAAGGTCAGACATGTAGGTTTCATGACAGTCTCCCGGTTGTATGTGCCCGGCTCACAGGTCGTGGCCGAAGCGGCCGGCGGTGCCGCCGTTACGCTGGGCGGAAACGCCCTCGGTGGTGTTCTGCCCGCCGCTGTTGCCGCCGCCAGCCCTGCTGCCGCCCGTCCGCGGCAACTGGCCCAGCAGGTAGAACGACAGGTCGCTGGGCGCCACGAAGCTGCCGGTGGGCAGTCGCGCCTGATCCGGCGTCATGGGCTGGGCCAGTCGTGGCGTGACAAAGATCACCAGCTCGGTCTGGTCCTTGACGAAATCCTGGCTGCGGAACAGCAGGCCAAGAATGGGCAGGTCGCCCAGACCCGGGAACTTGTCCACCGTGTCGCGCACGGATTCGTTGATCATGCCGGCGATGGCGATGGTCTGGCCGTGGCCCAGCTCGATGTTGGAGCTGGCGCTGCGTTTGACCAGCGCCGGGACGAAGAACTGGCGTGATACGCCCTCACCCAGCCCCACCGTGAGTCCGCCCTCCGGCACCAGATCGGACACCGAGACATCCACTTTCAGATTGATCTGGCCGGAATCCAGCACCACCGGCAGAAAGCGCAGGCCGACACCGAACTCCTTGTGTTCGATGGTCACACGGCCCAGATCCTGGGGAACGGGGATGGGGAATTCGCCGCCGGCCAGAAAGTGGGCCTCCTGGCCGCTGAGCGTGGTGAGGTTGGGCTCGGCCAGGATCTTGGCCACCCCTTCTCGCTGGGCGGCATCAATGATCATGTTGAACAGGAAGTCGCCGCTCTGGTAGCTGCCGAAGATGCCGGTGTTTTCGATGTTGCCCGGCGCCGGCGCAAACTCCCGGACCACCGGGCCAATGGGCGTGCCGTCGCCGAAGACCGGCAGTCTTTCCGCCCCAAGACCGCTGCCCTGGAACACCGCATCAGGAAAGCTGGCACCGCCCTGTACGGCGCCGATCTTCCAGGGCGCGCCGGAGTTGAACACGTTGAACTGAATGCCCATGCGCTTGATCAGCGTGCGCGACACCTCGGCCACCTTCACGTCCAGCATCACCTGCTGGGCACCGCCAACCTCCATCATATTCAGCACCCGTTGGTCTTCGCCGCCGGCGAAGCTCCGGGCCAGGCGCAGCGCGGCGTCCATGCGGGCGGCGTTGCTGACCCGGCCGCTGAGCACCAGGTTGCCCTGGGCGGAGCGCACCTCGATGGATTCCCCCGGTAGCATCTGGTGTAGGCTAGCCTTCAGTGTCTCCAGGTCGTGGGTGACGACAATGTTGAGAATGGCCTCTACTCGTTGCCCTTCATCCCACAGCACCACGTTGGTGGTGCCCACCTGCTTGCCCAGGATGTAGATCTGCCGGGCGCGCATGACCAGCACGTCAGCCACATCCGGGTTGCCCACGGAGACCACGCGGATGGGGCGCTGGAACTGGAAGACACGGGATTTGTTGGCTGCCACCTCCACGGTGCGGGCGTTGTTGTCCCACGCCAGGGATCCGGTTCCTGCATGCCAGCGGCCCTCATCCGCACCGCGTGTCGCGGTCTGGGCCAGGGCGCTGCCAGTGCCCAGCAGCAGGCATGCCAGCAGGGTTATGCTTCCCAGAAGATGTGCCGCACACCGTTCCTTTAGCCTGTCCATTGCCGCGTCCCCTTATGCTGTTGTTGTCTGCTAATCCCGCACCGTGGTGGTGCTGGAACTGGTGCCGCGGATCACGGTTACGTTCATGTTGCGCGGCCGTCTCGGTGCGGGTTGTGCCGGGGGTGGCGGCGCCTGGGCCACTTCCGGCTCGGGTTCCGGCTCCGCCATGGCCAGTTGTTCTTCGGGCGGTTCCGCATCCAGGGGGTTGCGCAGGGTGAGTTGCACCCGCCCCTCCTGGGTGGCGCGTACCAGCCGTTCTGCCTGGCTCGGGGTCACTTCCAGCGTCACCGCGCGCACGATCATGGGGCTGTCCCGCTCCGGTGTGGCCACCTGATCCACTGCCAGTACCTTGATGTCGCGTAGAATGGTTTCCGAGTGCACGTTGCGGTGATTGCCCTGGCGGGTGCTGGACACCACATCCACCTTGTTGCCGGGGAGCAGGAAACCGGCAACGCCCACCACGTCATCCACGCGCACTGTGATGGCGCGCATGCCCGGGTCCAGCACCGCCGCCAGCGCGCTGCCCCCCAGGTGTTCCACCACCCGTTCACGGAGCAGGATCTCGCCCGGATAGATGGTCTGCGAGGCCACGCGGCCCACCACCTGGTCGATTTCATGGAAGCCGCCGCTGGGGATGGCGTGCGGGGGCAGCTCCAATAGCGTCAGGTCGCTGGCCTGCACGGTCTGGCCGAAGGGGATACGCATGCTGGCAACCACCACGGCGCTCTCGCTGGCCATGGCCTCGCGGCCCACCATCCGATCCTCCAGCCAGTTCTTGGCCACGGCGGCCGCGCCCATGGCCATCAGTACCGAGACCAGCAGCATCATCACGATTCCGCTTTTTTTCATGGCGCCACCTCGTCGGGCTCGTCCAGTTGCACGAAATAGCTGTCCCAGGCCCAGCACAGCGCGTCGGCGCTGAGGTTGGGCTGGTCCATGTACCGGGTGTAATCCCATGCCAGATCCAGCAGATCACGTGGATGGCAGGGGAGCAGGGGCACCCCGTGGTGTGCGTGCAGTTCATGCACCACGAAGCGCGCGAGTTCAGGGTTGTGTTCAATACCGCGCCGGCGGCATTCCTGCTGCCAGATGGTGAGGTAGTCCGCCTCCCGCAGATGGTGGAAGCGGATCTTGTAGCCGATGCGGCGCAGGAAGGCCTCGTCAGCCAGTTGCAGCGGGTTGCGGTTGGTGGAGAACACCAGGGCGACGTCGAAGGGCACCTGGAAGTGCTGCCCGTTGCTCAGGGTCAGGAAGTCGTGACGCTCCTCCAGCGGCACGATCCAGCGGTTGAACAGTTGAAGCGGCTCCATGCGCTGGCGGCCCAGATCATCGATCACGAGCATGCCGTTGTTGGCACGAAGCTGGAGCGGGGCGCGGTGCGTCCGTGTGGCCGGGTCGTACTGGACTTCCAACATGTCCAGCGTGAGTTCGCCGCCGGTGACGATCACCGGGCGTTCGCAGGGCGCGTAGCGCGGATCATGGCCGCGGTCGAGTTGCAGCGCCTCATCCGGCGTGTTGCCGCGCTTCAGCGGAGTGTGGACCCCGGGATCAAAGCATTGCATGGCCTTGTCCGCCACCAGCACGGCATGGGGTATCAGCACGGCGTCCGGCAGCAGCCGAGCCAGGCGGCGGGCAATAAAGCTCTTGCCGGTGCCGGCTGGCCCGTAGATGAACATGGCGCGGCCGGAATGCAGCGCGGGTCCTAGCTGGTCCAGCAGTTCCGGGCGTATCACCGTATCGGCGAAGGCCGCATGAATTGCCTGCCGGCTGACCACATGGGTGCTCAGACTTTGCGCCTCCACGGTGCGCCGGTACTGCTCCAGCGGCACCGGCGCCGGGCCCACGTAGCCGTCCCGGCCGAAGGCCTCCAGCGCCGCCGTCCGGCCGCGCTCGGTGAGGCCGTAGCGCAATACGGTGTTGCCCGGGTTGCTGCCGCGTACCTCGGCCAGCGCATCGGCGCGCAGAAAGCCGAATACCTCTTCCAGCACGCTGCCCGAGAGGGCCAGGCGTCGGGTGAGTTCATGCAGATCCAGCACCCCGCCCTCGAACAGGTGCTTACAGACCAGATCGGCCAGGAAGCGTTCGGTGAGTCCGGTTTCGGCGATGGAGCGGGGGCGGGCCGCAATGCCTTGGGTCGGGGTACGCTCACTGCCGGCAGGTGGCAGCCCGGTGCTTGTGCCGTTGCAGGTGGAAAGGCCGACGGTATCCATAGCAGCGTCTCCTTCAGCCCGCCCAGTGGGTGGACACGGCGGGCCACCACAGCAGCAGGGTCAGCGTGGTGCCCAGCGCAATGGCGATGGCGAAGGGGAACTTGCGCCCCATGACCTCACCTGCGGCTGGCGCGATGTAATACACGCGACCGGTGCTGGTCAAGGCTTTCAGCATCAGCCCATAGCGCTGCCATGGAGCGGAAGATGCGCGGGTAAACACGGTGGATACGGCGAATCCCAGCGCGATCACCGCGCCTACAAGGATGCTGAAAACCGCGGCTAGCAGAACCCAGTACGGTCCGAGAAAGGCGCCAGCTGCTGCCATGAGTTTCACGTCTCCGGCACCAGTGGTTCGCAAGAGATAACCGGGCAGAAGCGCCACCGACCCCACAGCGACGCCGGCCAAGGCGGCTGTGGCACCGCCACCAAGGACCGTGTGGCTGAGAATACCGACACCGATTGCCCCCAAGGTCAACACGTTAGGGATGCGTCGTTGTGCCACGTCGAAGACGACTGCGATCCACACCAGCACCAGTACAGACACTGGTAGGAGCGCATGTCCGGTTACAGTCAGGATGGTCATCGTCAGTCCCTCGTGACCGAATTACTGAGAGGAGAGGCACGGATTGGCTGTGCCTCTCCTCCAAGGCGATCAATTCTCGTCGCCGCCGCCGCCCTCGCCTGTCAGGAGGTTGGCGAGTTCCGTTAGCCGTTCGCTAGCGCCGGTCCCGATCGTCACCATTACCGCCGCACCGACGGCAACGATCAGCCCCGCAACCAGCGCCCATTCCACGACTTCGGTCCCTTCCTCTTCGCGCAGGAACCGCTTCACACCTTCGATCATCCGGTTGCTCATGGATCAAATCTCCCGTGCAGGTTTTACGGAATCCCGGCCGGCAGGTGTTGCCAGCCTTCGGGGTCTATCCCCTTGATAAGGCTGGTACTCATGCACGGAAATCGCTTGGAGTTTCTTGCGGCAGTACTTGGATTATTTTGCGCCGCGGGCTGGAGCCCGCGCGGGTAGGCCCTTTCGGCGAAGCAGTTAACGTGTTAACAAAGACCGAAGTCCATTCAGAGAGGGCCTTGTGGGGCCGGGGAGATGATGATGCGGGTCTGGGAAGTGCAGAACGAGTGGGGCATCGACAGTTTGCGTCTGGTGGAGAAGCCCGAACCGGAGCCTGGCCTCGGCGAGATCGTCGTCGCCATGCGTGCGGCGTCGTTGAATTACCGGGATCTGCTGACGGTGCAGGGGATGGGGGCTGCGTCCGAGCCACCGCTGATTCCCTTCTCCGACGGCGCCGGTGAGGTGCTCCGCGTGGGCGAGGGCGTGACCCGGGTGGCCGTGGGTGACCGGGTCTGCCCCATGTTCTTCCAGTCCTGGCTGGATGGCGGCCCGGCGGCGGAGAAACGGAGCCAATCCCTGGGCGGCCCGCTTGCGGGTGTGCTGCAAGAGCAGATGGTGCTGAGCGCCGAGGGCGTCTCCCGCTTTGCACCGCATTTGTCCTACACCGAAGCAGCCACCTTGCCCTGCGCCGCGCTTACAGCCTGGCGGGCCCTTATGGTGGAAGGTGAGCTGCGGCCCGGGCAAACCGTGCTGCTGCAGGGCACGGGCGGCGTGTCCACCTTCGCGCTGCAATTCGCCAAGGCGGCCGGAGCGCGGGTGATCGTCACCTCCAGCAGCGATGCCAAACTGGAGCGGGCCCGTGCCATGGGGGCGGATCACCTGATCAACTACCGCAGTACACCGGAGTGGGCCGAGGCCGCGCTGGAGGTCACCGATGGGCTGGGTGTGGACCATGTGCTGGAGGTGGGCGGAAAGGACACGGTGAACCAGTCGCTGCAGGCGGCGCGGGTTGGCGGCCGCGTGATGGTGATCGGCGTACTGAGCGGTTTCGCCCAGGAAATCGCCATGCGTTCCATCTATTACAAGAACATTCGCATGATCGGCATGTCCGTGGGCAGTCGCCGTCATTTCGAGGACATGACCGCTGCGATTGCGGTGAACGGGCTGAAACCGGTGATCGACACGGTACTGCCCTTCGAGGCGGTGCCGGATGCCCTGCGCCGCATGCAGGCCGGGGAGCATCAGGGCAAGATCTGCATCGAGTTCTGAGCTGGCATGAGACCTCAGCGCCGCAGCTGTTGCGGCGCTGGGCTCGCGGTGGCCAGCCATTGGCGGGCAAATTCATCGGCCGGCACCGGTCGACCGTAGAGGTACCCCTGGGCCTGCTCGCAGCCCAACTCCCGTAGGTGGAGGGCCTGTTGCTCGGTTTCCACGCCCTCGGCCACTGTCTGCAGGTCCATGATGCGGGCCATGGCGATGATGGTGTTGACGATTGTGTGGTCGTTACTGTCTTCCAGCATGTCCCGGATGAAGGACAGGTCGATCTTCAGTCCCTGCACCGGGAAGCGCTTCAGGTACGCCAGAGACGAATAGCCGGTGCCGAAGTCGTCGATACAGATGGCGAAGCCGGCATCGGTGAGGCTTTGCATGGTACTCGCCGCCTGAGCCGGGTCGCGCATGATACCGGTTTCGGTGAGTTCCAGGCTCAGTTGCGCCGGTTCCACACCATGATCGCGGGCAATCGTCGGGAACCGGTCCATCGGGGAACGCCCCTCCAGTTGCTGGGCGGAAATATTCACCGCCACGCGGCCGCGTATCCGCAAACCGGCATCCTGCCACTGGGCCAGTTGCCGGCACACCCGGTCCAGCACCCAGTGACCCACTTCATTCATCATGCGGCGTTCCTCGGCGATGGGAATGAAGCGCCCGGGGCTGATCCAGCCCAGTTGGGGGTCGTGCCAGCGCAGCAAGGCTTCGGCGCCGGTCAACGCGCCGGTAGCCAGATCCACCTGGGGTTGATAGTGGACTTCCAGCCTGTCCCCACGCAGTGCCTCAGCGAAGCGCTTGGCCAGATCGACGCGTTCGGCAATGTCCCGTGCCATGGCCGGGCGGAACAGGCAGTGCCCACCGCCGTGAGCCTTGGCCTGATACATGGCGATATCGGTATGCTGTAGTAAGGCATCCGCAGTGGTGCCGTGATCCGGCGCCAGCGCGATGCCGATACTGGCATCCAAGGAGAACATCTGACCGGCCACCCTGACCGGCTCCGCCAGGGTGGCAAGCAGGCGGTTGGCGAAGGCCGTGGCCTCATCAGTGTGCTGAACCGGCGCCATGAAAACGAACTCGTCCCCGCCCAAGCGGGCCAGTGTCTCTCCCCGCCGCACCCGCGCGCGGAACCGGGAGGCGATCGCCTGCAACACCAGATCGCCGGTGAGGTGCCCCTGGCTGTCATTGATTTCCTTGAAGCGGTTCAAGTCCATGAACAGCACGGCCAGTATTTTCTGGTGGCTTCCGGGCAGATCGGCAAGCTCCTGATTCAACCGTTCCTGGAACAGGGCACGGTTGGGCAGGCCGGTGGTGGCGTCGCGATAGGCCAGATGCTGGATACGGGTGGCATCGGCCTGCCGTTCCAGTTCCGCCGCGGCCCCGGCGGCGAAGATGCGCAGCGTGGACTGCACAAAACCCGGGTCCTCCGGCGGCGTGCTGAAAAGCACCGCGAGCAGACCCAGCGGTGTGCCGTCAGCGCCGGAGAGCCGCTGCCCGGCATAGGACTGGGCATTATGGCTTTGCACCGTGTGGCTTTCCGCGAACTGCTCCATCAAGCCGTTGGGTATCAGGTCTTCCGGTACGTCCAGCAGTCCCTGACAGACTGATGTGTGCACCTCGAAGGAGAAATTGGGAGCCAGGCGCCCGTCGCTGACGGCGGCGATGGTGCTTGCCGAGCCGGGGCGCTCGGGGTTCAGGCGTGCCAGCATGCCCGCGTCGGCGCCCACGGCCGCGGTCATGTTGAGCGCCATCTGTTCAAAAAACCGGGTATCGGACTGCGCCGACACGGCTGCCGAGGTGCGGATCACCGCCTGCTGAAGTCTGCGCTCCCGCGCTTGCAGGCGGCGTGCCCGCAGGCCGAAGGCCACGTCGGCGGAGAGGTCCATCAGCAGGCGCTGTTCCTCCGGCAGAAAGGGCTGGGTGTGATTCTTGTAGAGCATCAGCACCCCGAAGGGGCGGTCACCGTCCTTCAGCGGCAGGCCGACGAGGCCGCCGTATCCGCGCCGGCGGGCGCGACCCAGCCAGGGGCGGAACGGGCGGTGTTTCCGGATATCGGCAAGGAACACGGCTTCCCCGCTGCGAATGGCGATACCGGCGGGGCCCTGGCCCTCCGGGCGCTCGTCGCTCCAGCTGAACCGGATGTTCTTCAGGTAGCCCTCATCCCGTCCCGCCCGCGCCAGTTGTTCGATCAGGCGGTAATCGTCAGGGCGCGCGTAGCCGGCCCAGGCCATGACGTAACCGCCGATGTCCACGGCGAGATCACACACCCGCTGCAGGAGCTCAGCTTCCCCCTCGGCATGAATCACCGCTTCATTGCAGCGGCTGAGCAGGTTGAGCGCCCGGTTGGTGACCTGCAGTTCGTGTTCGCGGCGTTTTCGTTCGGAGATTGTCTGGAAGTAAACACCGAGGCCATCCGCCGATGGGTACACGTGGCTCTCGAACCAGGTGTCCATGGTGTCCAGGTAGAATTCGCAATGGCGTGGCGCCTGCTGGGTCAGGGCTTCCTGGAATACCGGTTCCAGGTGCTCCCGGCTGGTGGCGGCCAGTGCGTCCCAGATGCGCACTCCCAGCAGGTGATCCCGCGGTTTACGCAGCAACGCCGCGGCCACCGGGTTGATAAAAGTGATGCGCCAGTCGCGGTCCAGCAGGTAGAAGCCATGCGGCATCTGTTCCAGCGCGCCGTTCAGCTGGCGATGTAGCCGCTGTTGCGTGCCGGTGCCCACAGTGTCTGGTGTATCTCCGTCGGTGCCCATCCCGTGCCCTCACGGCCTGCAGCTGATCGCACTGGCTGCAGGGCATTCCTCTCGCATGTTTTTATCGGGTTAGCCGGCAGCTTGCCATGACATCAGCTTGCTTGAATTCCCGCAGCGGTTCCAGCGCCGTTCAGCTTGCGCGTTTGCGGGCCAGGCGCCGCCAGATCAGGCCATCGGGCCGTTGTTGCCCGGTATGCACATAGCGCAGGGTGTTCAGGTTTCCCACGTTCCTGGCCATGAGCTTGAAGCCGTGGTGAGTGCCGCAGAACAGCAGCCGGTCTCCGCTCCGCATCACCGTGTTCTCATCCGGCAGTAAAGTGTCGTTGCCCTCCCGGCGCAGGAGCAAGGGCAGTGCGGCAATGCTCTGCTCACGGCGACCGGGATGGCGGCAGATACTGCCCAGTGTGATTTCCTCCCCCAGTTTGAGGGCCAGCAGCAGGGCCGGCGCCCGATTCTGGCTCACGCGCAGCGGCCAGGTTTCCGGTGTCATCCCCTCGGTGATGGTCTGTATGCGCTCGGCCAGGGCGCGGTTCCAGGCGTTGTCCTGGCGTTCCGCCTCGGTGAGGAACTCCGCCAACAATGGTGAACCGATCAGCGAGAGCATTTTGCTCGCGATGATGTAGCTGGGC
>SLCE01000043.1 GCA_007125985.1 Ectothiorhodospiraceae bacterium
ATCGCCAGCGTCGTCCGGGGTGGCGATACCTTTGCCCGGCTCGGGGGAGACGAATTCGCCATTCTCACCGAACTGGCCGAGGACGGAGAAGCCGAGCAACTGGCAGAGCGTCTGATCCGCACTATTGCCACCATCCCTCTGCGCTTCCGCGGCAACAACCTGCGTTTGACGGCCAGCATCGGCATCGCCATGTTCCCCACCCATGGGGTGGAGGCGGAAGACTTGGTGGCGCGGGCCGATGCAGCCATGTATCAGGCCAAGGCCAGAGGGAAGAACACCTGGGCCGCTTACAATCCGGATCAGGATGACTCCGACGCCATCCTCCGGCGCATGTCCTGGAGCCACCGCATTGCCGAGGCACTGGAGCACGACGCATTCGAGCTGCACTTCCAGGGCGTCTACCAGGCGGCGGACTGCTCCCTGCGCCATCTGGAGGCTCTGGTGCGGATGCGGGATGCCAATCATCCGGACACCGTACTCATGCCGGGCCAATTCATCCCGGTCGCGGAGAAGACCGGACAGATTCTTGCCATTGACCGTTGGGTGGTGAAGAATGTCGTGAAACTGCTGGCGGAACGGCCAGACGTGCCTGCCATCGCCGTCAACCTCTCGGGGCGAAGCGTGGATGATCCGCAGCTCCCCCGGTTTATCGCCGAGACGCTGAAGCAATCGGGCGTGGAACCGGGACGGCTGGTGGTGGAACTCACCGAAACCGCGGCCGTCACCGAGATGCAGGATGCACAGCGGTTGATCGAACAACTGCAGCGAGCCGGCTGCGTGGTGTGCCTGGACGATTTCGGCTCAGGCTTCGCCACCTTTGGTTACCTGAAATACCTGGCGGTGGACATCCTGAAAATCGACGGCATGTTCATTCGTGACCTGACGAACAACCCCGAGAATCAGGTATTCGTCCGCGCGATCATCGACGTGGCGCGAGGGCTGGGCAAGAAAACAGTGGCGGAATTCGTGGAAGACGCCGCCTCGCTGAGCATGCTTCGCGACCTCAAGGTGGACCTCGTCCAAGGCTACCACCTGGACAGGCCCAGCCCAGACCACCCAGCGCTAAGGAAATACGTATACTGACCGGCCCGACACTGAGCCGGACCGGCCAGCGAACCGAATCAGCCTGAACCCACACCCAACAGCACGGTGGCGATGGAGAAATAGATCAGGATGCCGCAGATGTCCGCGATGGACGTGATCAGCGGCGCGCTGGCGGTGGCCGGATCCAGATTCATCCGGGTGAGCAGGAAAGGCAACAGCATGCCGATCATGCTGCCCACGATCACCACCATGACCATGGCCAGCGACACCACCATGGCCACCTCAGCACCACCGCGCCAAAGGCCGATTCCCCAAACAGCCACCGCCATGGTCACCCCCAAGCCGGTGGCAACGGCAAGCTCCTTGCCCCAGAGACGGAGCCAGTCCTTCATGCGGACATCACCGGTTGCCAGTGCGCGCACCATCAGCGTGGCCGACTGGGAGCCGGCGTTGCCACCGGAATCCACGATGAGTGGCAGAAAGAAAACCAAGGCGATCACGGCCTCGATCGTTTCCTCAAAGTACGCGATGCCCGCGCCGCCGAAGATGTTCATGAACACGAGCAGAACCAGCCAACCCACCCGCTTACGGTAGAGGAGCGATGGACGCGCCTCACGCAGGCTGAGCTGCATGGCGCCCATACCACCGATCTTGTGGAAGTCTTCGGTGTTCTCCTGTTCAACGACGTCCATGACGTCATCTACCGTGACCACACCCAGCAGCACACCCGTCTTGTCCACCACGGGCAGCGCCGTGATGTCGTAATGCTGGATCATCCGCGCGGCTTCCGCCCGATCCTCGGATGCGGTGATGCTCACGATGGCACTATCGGAAACCAGGTTCTCCACCGGCTCGTCCTTTGGGTTCAGCACCAGGCGCTTCAGCCCCACCGTTCCCATGAGACGGCCCCGGTTGTCGGTAACGTAAAGCGTGTTGATGGTGTCTTCCGACTCGCCGCGGGTGCGGACATGATCCAGCGCCCGCTGCAGCGTCCATTCAGGCCGTATGGTGACAAACTCCGTGGTCATCAACCGCCCGGCACTGTTCTCCGGGTAGCCCAGCTGCTTCAGCGCCTGTTTCATATCCTCCGGTGACAGGAGGCGAAGCAGCCGTTCCACGGCCTCTTCCGACAGCGATTCCAGCAATGCGGTGCGGTCATCAGGCAGCAGGCTGCCCAGCAAGAACCGACCTTCCTCGGCGTCTTCCTCCAGCGACTGCAGCAGTGCGTACTGGGATTCCGGCCCCAGATAGGCGAACACACCCGGCCAGAGCTCGCGGGGAAGCACATCGAATGCCGCCTTGACCTGGACGGGATCGAAGCCCGACAGCACCTCGGAGATATCCTGGACATGCAGCTTGTCGAACTGCTCCGGGAGCTCGTCCCACGCCTCACGCTGGACGAGCTCCCGGAGCAGTTCGACATCCTGATCGTGTTCCGTTGTCATACCGTCACCTGTTGTTTGATAAACACAGCCTAAAGTCGTGAATTTTCTTGCATGTGAACCCACCCTGGCCCGAAGCCAGGGCGACGTTCAAGGACCGCGCACACCAGCCCGTTGCCAGCAAACCGCTGACTAACACCATGGACAGAGCGTTAATGCAGGGAAAACAGCAGGAACGGAATCGAGGCGCAGGGCTGCACCGAGGACTGTTCAACTGCTTTCCGCCGACCCGGCGGAAAGCGCAACGTTCATGAGGGAACCGAGGGCTTACCGGCCGGGTTGTACCAGCACATCAAGGTTGTTGGATCTACAACTGCAGGAATCCAATGCTGGATCCTCCTTTGCCTCAGTCGCGCTCTAGGGTAAGGAACGCTAGCCACTTGTCAAGTCGACGATAAAGCATTCGGTATCGGGACGTGCCTGCCCATCAGGCAGTCAGGAAGGCTGCAAGCAGACGCAGACTCCACCAGGCCGCGATGACCAGCTGAATGGCGAACAGGGAAAAGCGGATCTGAACCGCAGTGGGCCCGGCGGCAGCAAGATGTACCGCCGACTGTGCCACCCGAGCGGCCAGCAGCCACAACGCAAGACCATCAGTCACGACGCTGTGCCCGGTGACCAGTGCCAGAAGCAGCAGGCCACCGATAACGGGGAAGTGTTCGTAACAATTCGCATGCGCACGCGCCAGCCGGTGCGCGAAGGGGGAGACATCGGTTCCATCAGGTTTGAAGGTATCAGGGGCATGCCTGCCAGACAGGACGAGGACCGTCCGATGGCTCTCCATCACCAGTACCAGCAACAGGGTCCAACTCACATATCCCAACAACGCGAACGCAGACGCACTCATTCCGCCCCCTCCAGTCAAGACGTGCCAATGAACTAGACGTATAGCTCAACCGCGCGGGACCGTACTCAGAAGCGTTCGTCGATTGCTGCGCCAATCACATCGGCATGCGTATAAGGAGGGTGATGATCAGTTCGGGAGCACTGATTTCAACGGTGGATTCTCAACAAAGGCCGGCCCGTGCCAACAGCGGAGCGCAAATGCTTTGGCGGAATGCGCACTGCGCTTTCCGCCAGTTAGCAAGAGAACAGGAGTTGGATTGTGCCCGAACGGGGTTTAACGTTCCGGCCGGGCGCGAAGATTACCGCTATCACGGCCGGTCATTTCCAAGCCGCCGGCCGCCATGGCTTCCGGAATCGGTTGCTCGACCTCTTCCGGAGTCAACTGATCCACATCGAGGGCCGGCGGAGGGCCCTGTGGCCGCCATTCCATCACCGGATCGATGATGGGCGTTTGCCCGGAGAACAGTGCTGCCCCCGTCCGCCCTTCCCCGGCCTCCAGCACGAATGCTGCGGCCAGCAGCAAGCCGGCCGCGGGCAGGAGCGCATGGGCGAGAAACCGCTGTTCCCGTTGGGTGTCTTCGAAACCGTGTAACTGCCCAGCGTGAACCATGACGCCTCCTTCATTCACTGCATTGCCCAGGATCGGGCCCGGTTATCAACAGAGCCAGTGTACTGGAGACGCGCGAGCCGGCCAACACGGTTTCATTCACCTGGCGGACCGACGCCCACGCTTTGCCGTTGCCGGCGCACGCCGCGGCTTGCCACGAAAGCGGGGCTCCGGCCGCGCGGTGCGCTGAGTTTCAGGCGCTTGCTCCCCCGGACGCCGCAGCCCCAGGGGTTGACCACAGACCCAGGCACGCCGCAGCTGTTGGATGATTTCCTGTGGCATATCGGCCGGCAGATCCACGGTGGACTGCCGCTCTCCGATGTCGATCGCGCCGATAAAACGACTGTCCATGCCCGCCTCGTTGGCGATGGCACCCACAATGTTTCCCGGCTTCACGCCCTGTTCATGCCCCACATCCACGACGAAACGCGCCATGGCAACATCGGGGAACTCCTTCAGGGGCCGCGGCTCGGCGTCCAGGCTTGGTTCGCGACGAGGACGACGTTCTGGACGCCCCGCCTGAGCCTGATTTCGTGCCTGCGGCGGCATGGGCTTGTCCTCCAGGAGGAATGGCGTGTCCCCCTGTGCCAGGCTCGCCAAAGCCGCTGCCACACGCAGCGGATCCTCATCATGCTCCTGACAGTAGGCAGTGACCCGCTCCAGGTAGAAATCCAAATCCTCGCTGGCCAGGGTGTCGCTGATCCGCTGCTGGAACCGGTTGACACGCTCCGCGTTGACATCGCTGGCACTGGGCATGCGCATGGCTTCGATGGGTTGGCGCGTGGCCCGCTCAATCGCCTGCAACATCCGCTGTTCCCGCGGCGCCACGAACAAAATGGCTTCGCCCTTGCGCCCTGCCCTGCCTGTCCGCCCGATGCGATGGACGTAGGTTTCCGTATCCGACGGGATATCGTAGTTGACCACATGACTGATGCGTTCCACATCCAGCCCGCGCGCGGCCACATCGGTGGCGACAACCACATCGATTTCACCGCTCTTCAAACGTTCCACAGTACGTTCCCGGAGTTTTTGCGAAACATCGCCGCTCAGCGCCTCGCAGGCATGGCCGCGGGCCGAGAGCTTTTCCGCCAACTCCACCGTGGCTGTCTTGGTGCGCACGAAAATGAGCACCCCATCAAAGGCTTCGGTTTCCAGCAAGCGCGTGAGCGCGTCCAGTTTATGTAATCCGCTCACTCGCCAATAGCGCTGACGAATGGTCTGCACTGTTGCCGTGGCAGCCGCGATGCGAACTTCCTGGGGCTGGCGTAGATGCTTGCGCGCCACACGACGGATCACATCCGGCATGGTGGCGGAGAACAAGGCGATCTGCCGGTCAGGGGGCGTCTGGTCGAGAATCCATTCCACATCATCGATAAAACCCATGCGGAGCATCTCATCCGCCTCGTCCAGTACCAGGCTGCGCAGGCCGTCCAGTTTCAATGTGCCGCGCCGCATATGGTCCATGACACGCCCGGGCGTACCCACGATGACCTGGGCCCCGCGCCGCAGCTGTTTCAGCTGTACCCCGTAATCCTGCCCACCGTACAACGCCAACACATGAAAGCCCGCCAGATGCCGGGCATAAGTCTGGAAGGCCTCGGCCACCTGAATGGCGAGCTCCCGCGTGGGGGTCAGCACCAGTACCTGGGGCATGCTGCTGGTCAGATCCAGAGTGGAGAGCATGGGCAAGGCGAATGCGGCTGTCTTGCCGGTACCAGTCTGGGCCTGGCCCAGCAGGTCACGTCCGGCGAGCAACGGAGGAATGCTCTGGGATTGAATCGGCGTTGGCCGTTCATACCCGGTGTCATCCAGGGCCTGAAGCACAGGGGCAACCAAGCCCAGCGAACGGAAATCGGTATTGGGGTCAGAATTCACGAGAGTACGCACCTGCGTGGGGGAGTGGGAAAGCCGTGTGACTGGTCGTCGTTCGCGGGGCGGCAGCCGCCGTGGGCGGGTAGGCAAGCACTGCGGGGATCGGTTCGAGGCGCACGGACACAATCCGGCATGATGCCATGATATCCAGTGCTCCGCCAGTAAAACCTGTTACCAGCACAGGCCGAGACCGGAAGTGATCGCTGCTGAGTCCGATGGACGTTAGCCGATTCACCCACGTCCTGTTGCCGGCATCATGTTGCATGTCATTGACCAGACGCGGTAATTGCGTACTATGACCTCGCCGGGGCAGATTCGGGGCCGCAAATGGGAGCGGCCCTCCACTTCCTGCCCGGTGAGACAGAGCATCAAGGAGCGCAACACGCATGAGCGGCCGTCTGACCCACCTGTACAGTGAAAACAATCACCACTGCATCCTGCTGACGGGAATGGTTTCCGGTGATGGCATCGACAGCAACCAGTTTATGGTGGTGCACGAAGGCCGCGCAGCCTTGTTCGATCCCGGTGGGGATCTGACCTACACCCCGCTATCCATCGAACTGTCCCGACATATCCGTCTCCATGACCTGGACTACGTGGTGGCCTCACACCAGGATCCGGATGTGATCGCCTCCCTGCCCCGGTGGCTCATGAACACCCAGTGCAAGGTTGTTGTTTCGCAGCTCTGGAACCGCTTCCTGCCCCACCTGGTGTCGGATTTCGTCGACAAGCGACTGGCTGGCAATCTGTCCTCACGGCTGATCTCACTCCCCGACGCGGGTGGCGAGATTGAACTCGGCGACATTAAACTGAAGGCTGTGCCCGCCCACTTCCTTCACTCCGTGGGCAACTTCCATTTCTACGACCCGGTGAGCAAATTCCTGTTTACCGGCGATGTGGGTGCTGCCGTGGGTTGCGGTGACGACCATGTGCCCGTGGAGGATTTCGATGCCCATGTGGGATATATGGAAGGCTTCCACCACCGCTACATGGCCAGCAACCGCGCCTGCCGCGCCTGGGTCGAACGGGTACGCCGCATGGATGTGGAGGCCCTGGTACCGCAACACGGGAAACCGTTTATCGGCAAGCCCATGGTCGACCGGTTTCTGAAATGGTTTGAACGACTGGAGTGCGGAACCGACCGCATGCAGATCGGCGGCTCCGAACCCTTCAACATGGGGCGTTAAGAAAGCGGCTTCTTGCCACCATGCACGGTTTCTCCCTGCTTCCCTGAACGGGAGAAGGCGTGCATGGTAGAGCGTTCCCATCAAAACAACTTCGCGGGACGCTGCATGGACAAGACGAATTATTTCTACGAGCCGGCTTCCGGGCACGGGCTACCCCACGACCCTTTCAATGCCCTGGTGGCGCCACGCCCGATCGGCTGGATCTCGTCTCAGGACAAGAGTGGCGTGCTGAACCTGGCGCCCTACAGTTTCTTCAACGCCTTCAACTACCGCCCACCCATCATTGGGTTCTCCAGCATCGGCTACAAGGACAGCGTCCGGAACGCGGCCGAGACCGGGGAATTCGCTTGGAACCTGGTCACACGCCCGTTGGCGGAAGCCATGAACGCGAGTTGTGCCAATGTCGGGCCAGAGGTGGATGAATTCCAGCTCGCCGGCGTCACCCCGGTGGCTTCACGCGTGATCAGCGTGCCTCGGGTGGCCGAAAGCCCCGTGTCCTTTGAATGCAGGCTGACCCAGCATTTCCGGCTGCAGGACGCCACGGGCCGGGAAACGGATACCTGGATGGTATTCGGCGAGGTGGTGGGGGTTCACATCCGCCAGGATCTGCTCAAGGACGGTATCTACGATACGGCTGCGGCAGAGCCCATTGTGCGCGCCGGAGGTCCGGCGGGTTACTTCGGGATCGACCCGGCGCAGCGCTTCGAGATGTACCGCCCCAAGTAGCGTAAAGAAACGGTGTTGGCGGACACCTTGCCACGACATCTTCGGCGCCGATCTAGCCTGCCTTGCGAAAGGTGAGATTGATGCGCTGTTGCCCCAGACGTGGATGTTGCGCCGCCTTCACCGGCGCAACACCGTGATACCTCAATCGCGAAGGCCCACCCCAGACCACCACGTCGCCGTGGCGCAAGTGGATGCGCTGAGGACGCTCCGCCCGCCGCAGGCCACCGAACAGGAACACTGCGGGAACCCCCAGAGAGACGGAAACGATGGGCTGACTCATGTCCCGTTCGTCCCGGTCCTGATGCAACCCCATACGCGCGCCGGGCGCATAGCGGTTGATCAGACAGGCGTCAGGAAGGAATCCCGGATAACCCGCGGCTGCCGCGGCTCTCATTGCCAGCCGGCTCAGGATCTCTGGCATGGGTGGCCAGGCCAACCCGGAGTCCGGATCACTGCGCTCATACCGATAACCGTGCCGATCAGTTACCCAACCCAGTTCCCCACAACTGGCCATGGCGACGGACATAGGCCGCCCGCCCGGCGTTTGCATCTGCCGCAGCGCAATGGACGCAAGCACCGCGTCAACCGCGCCCAGGACCGCCCCATCCTGTTCGGCGACAAAACCACGCAACAGCACCGCCCCAGGGGCCAGTTCCTGCTGTACGGGCTCCGGCACGCAGTCGTCAAACAGCTCCAAATTCACCGGTTGATGCTCATCACTCACTTTTGCACTACCCCCGGGCCTGCGCCACACACTGGCCCTTCGGCACTGTGACATAATCCGTGCCTTTGACCGTGACAGGCCCCGAGTACTCCGCATGAAAGCTGAACGCAGAGCACTGATGCTCTCCGCCATCATGTCCCTAGTCGTTGGTACAGCCGGCTTAAGCTTTGCTGTGCTGACCGGCTCCCGCGCCATCCTGCTGGACGGGCTGTTCAACCTCACCTATTTCATCGTCGCACTCGCCACCGTTCGCGTCGCGAGCCTGTCCATGCGCCCGGACAGCGAGGAGTTCCCGTTCGGCTACGCGTATTTTGAATCCCTGATCAACGCCGCCAAGGGGCTTTTGATCTTCGCTGTTTCGGTGCTGGCTCTGCTGGATTCGCTGATCGCGCTGGCTACAGGCGGCCGGGAGATCCTTGCCGGCCTGGCCATCGGCTATGCGGTATTCGCGACCATCAGTTGTTCACTGACGGCCCTTGCCCTGCGCCGTCGTTATCGCGCACACCCAACACCGCTGCTCCAGGCTGACGTGGAGAACTGGCTGATCAACAGTCTGGTCTCCGGATCTGTCCTGTTGGCCTTCTGCCTGATTCCATTAGCCCAACTGCTTGGCTGGAACACCATCACGCCCTATGTGGACCCGGTGCTGGTGGCATTGGTGGCGTTGTTCTGCCTGGGCATGCCGGTGCGCCTGGCCTGGCGGGCGATCATGGAACTGATCGACAGGGCTCCACCCGCCCATGTCACCCGCCCCGTACGCGAAGCCATCGACCGCAGCCTGGCCCCGTTGCCGGTGAAGGGCTTGTATGTGCGCATGGTGCGCCCAGGCAGAACCCTGTTTGTGACCATTCACCTGGTCCTGCCGGAGGATTACCCAGTGGGCACAGTCCGGAGCCTGGACCAGGTACGCGACCGCCTGGATGCCGCCGTACGCCGCGTGCATCCTCGGGTGGTGACAGATGTTCTGTTCACCGCCGACGAGCGTTGGGCCGCGCCCACCACCGGGATAGCCGAATTATCGAGGGCCGAAGAGCAACCAGACAATGAGCCCGATCAGTGGAAAGACGAGTAGCACCACGATCCAGATGGCCTTGGCCAACGGAGTGGCGGAACTCTGGGCTGTACGAATAATTGCCCAGATGATCACGATCAGAAAGATAATTCCTAAGATGCCACTGATTTCGAGCCCCATTGACCACTCTCCTGACCACAGTTGCTTTGGCGTCATACTATCCGAAACGCCAACATGTATTTACGACGAAACACGTCCCCACAGTACCACAGGCCAGTTTCACGCTGAGACGCGTGGCCATGCTGGCCGCCATCGGAACCGCTTGTACGCCAGCGGTTCTCGACAAGAATGAGAACACCCCATAGTCTCTTGACCCCGACCAAGAATTGAAATGATAGCTAAAAAAGAACAGGAGACGATTGACCACCATGTCTACCTATATGCGAGAACCCAATGAACAGCGGCGTCGTGTCAACGGCGTTGAATTAACGTATTTCGATTGGGCCCGTTCGCCGGAAATACAGGGTGAACCGACCAT
>SLCE01000223.1 GCA_007125985.1 Ectothiorhodospiraceae bacterium
AAGAGGTCGATATTTGCCGCGAGGGTGCGCTCCTGCCCGCGGTAGTTGGTACGGGTCAGGGCATTCCGGCGTGGGAGTATTTCCTCGATCACGCCTTCCTGGGGCGTGGACTGGCGGAAGCTCTGGCTGGCGGCACCGGGATACTGGTCGGGCAGTCGGGTGTCGGAAAATCCTCATTGATCAACCGTCTGGTGCCAGACCGTCAGACCAGAACCCAGGCTTTGTCCCACGCCAGTGGCCAGGGCCGGCACACCACCACGGAAACAACCCTCTATCCGCTGCCCCGGGGTGGCGCCCTGATCGACTCCCCCGGTATCCGCATACTGCGGCTGGCACACCTTTCCGTTGACGAGATCGCACACGGCTACCGGGAACTTCGGCCCTTCGCCGGCCAGTGCCAGTTCCGCGATTGCCTTCATCAGGATGAACCCGGATGCGCGGTACAGCCGGCGGTGGAGCAAGGGCGGATTGATCCGCGCCGGCTCGCCAGCTTCCACGTACTGTTGCGCGAACTGCGTTAAGGAAGCGCTGATCTATTCCCAAGGTGCTTCCTTAACCCGGCGGCCACCGCAGACGGCGCCCGGCCAGCACGTGCATGTGCAGATGGTCAATTTCCTGCCCGCCATCCCGGCCGGTGTTGATCACCGTGCGGTACCCCGCTTCAGCAAACCCTTCCTGTCGCGCCACCTGCTGCGCGGCCAGTAGCAGGTTCGCCGCCAGATCGCGGTGCGCCGGTTCCAGCCCTTCCAGGGAGGCCACGTGCTGACGCGGAATAATCAGGACGTGATGCGGCGCCTGGGGATTGATGTCGTGGAAAGCCAGCAGGTCATCGAACTCCAGCACCCGGTTTACGGGGATTTCACCGCTGGCCATGCGGCAAAACAGACAATCAGTCAAGAGGCAGGCCTCCTCGTAATCCACAGCCGGCGCAGGCTCAGCGGTACTCCCGACGCCCGGCGAAGGCATGGGACAAGGTGCCGCTGTCCACGTATTCCAGCTCACCACCCACCGGTACGCCGTGCGCGATACGGCTACATTGCACTGAGTAGTCGGCGGCCATATCCGCCACGTACTGGGCCGTTGCCTCGCCTTCCACGGTGGGGCTGACCGCCAGAATGATCTCCCGCACCTGACCCTGCCGCAGTTGTTCTTCCAGCCGGTCCAGCCCCAGCGCGTCCGGCCCGATACCGTCCAGGGGCGAGAGCCGGCCCATCAGCACGAAATAACGGCCGGCATAATCCGTGGCCTGCTCCAGGGCAAACACGTCGGCGGGATTCTCCACCAGACACAGCAGTCCCTGATCCCGACGGTCATTACCGCACAGACTGCACAGCGCTTCTTCGGTAGGTAGCCGGCATTGCCGGCACTGCCCCACCCGCTGCATGGCTGCCGCCATCACCTCCGCAAGCCGTTCGCCAGCCCGGCGATCACGCTGCAGCAGATGAAAGGCCATGCGCTGGGCGCTACGCGGCCCCACACCGGGCAGAGCCCGCAGCGCCTCGATCAGGTCCTGAATCAGCGGAGAATAGGACATGCACTCCCCTGCGCCCGGCAGCGGCCGGACAACGATGGCTTAGGCCTCAAAATTGCTCAGAACGGCAGCTTCATGCCGGGCGGCAGGCCCATGCCCGAGGTCATATTCGCCATCTTTTCCTGCGTGGTCTCCTGCACCCGCCGCACGGCGTCGTTGAAGGCCGCCGCCACCAGATCAGAGATCATGTCGCGATCATCTTCAAACAGGCTGTCATCGATCTCGACGCGGCGCACTTCGTGCTTGCCATTCATGACAACTGTCACCAGGCCGCCACCGGCCTGGCCGGTGATCTCCATGCGCGCAATCTCTTCCTGCGCCTTCTGCATGTCAGCCTGCATTTTCTGGGCCTGCTTCATCAGGTTACCCAAACCGCCTTTCATGGTTCACGTCCTCGTTGGTGGTACATGGTGTGCCGGACTCAATCCGCCGGCTGTATGGAATCAGGGATGATCTCGGCGTCAAAAAGTTCCTGTATGGCACGTACATGCGGGTCGCGCTCAATGGCCTGCTCGGCCTGTTGCTGGCGCTCCGCCCGCCGCTGATCAGCCAGGGCCGCGGGGGTGGCATCCTGCGGCAAATTATCAGCCAAATCCACCTGCAGCCGCACGCTGATTCCCAGCGCCTTGGACAGGCCCTGCTTCAGGCGCGCCTCTTGCCCATTGGCGAGCAGGTGTTGGTGGGCCTTGTCCAACTGCAGCCGGACCAGATCACCCTCCATGCCGACCCAGCTGCAATGCATGGCGGCCGCACGGGTCATGGGCCCCAGGGTCATCTGCTCTATCAGCACGTTCCAGGGGGGAATCTCTGTCGGTGGCCCCGAGGCATCGTCGGGCGTCTCGCCCGGATCGTGGCCACCGGCCATGTGCGCATGACCCCGAGGCGGAACTGCATCCTCATACGGCTGCTGCCCGTCCCCCGTCTCAACAGGCCCCTGGACCCATTCGGGCTCCGGTTCGGGCACAGGTTCCGGTTGGGGCTGCGGGTCCGGAACCGTGGCGGGCGCGGGCCCGGTCGCCGCGGCCCGCAG
>SLCE01000005.1 GCA_007125985.1 Ectothiorhodospiraceae bacterium
ATACGCAAACACCGGGGATAGCCGCCACCACATCTGCGCGACGCAGTATGGGCCAGCTGTCGTGCAGCCACGGAGGAATGCCGGCCTCCTGCAGCAGCTTTTTGACACTGCGCTCGCCACGCCCCTCGGGGTGGCAGTGCTCGCCAGGGCGCCGGGAACCAAGTGCCAGCCCCTCCGCTGCAAGGGCCGGATCAAGGCCTTGCGGGGCCGGATCCGCATGCAGGATGCCACCTGGCAGCAGCAGCCGCGGCTCACCAGCCCACCGGATTGATCCCACCAAGGGTTCCGGATCGACGCTGTCGTCCGCGTACAGCCTATCGCGATAACGACGCAGGCGCCCACCAAGCCACTCGATACAGGGTTGCCGGTCCTCCGCGGCGTACAGCAGATCATGCAAGCCCTGCCGCAGCCGGTTGCGGGGCGGCATGGGCAGGCCTTGGCGACGCAGCCAGGCCCGGATCAGATTGCGCCGGCGGGCCTCAGGCAATTCACGCAGCACGCCACACGGCACCGTGGCCTCCTCATCGAGCCCGTCCCACTGCGCCAGCGAATCCAGGAGTTCGCGGTGTTCCGCTGCCTGGTTTGCCAAGCCGGCCAGGGTCTGGTCCACGGACGGCCAGCGTTCCCGCACCAATGGAAGCACGCGTTGGCGGACAAAGTTGCGGTCATGCCGCAGATCACGGTTTGAAGAATCGTCGATCCAGCGCAGGCCCTGATCCGTGGCGTAGGCCAGGATTGCCGCGCGGCTGATATCCAGCATCGGCCGGAGCAGTTGCCCCTGCCCAAAGGAACGGCGGGGCTGAATGGACGCCAGACCCTCAACGCCGGCGCCGCGCAACGCCCGCAGCAGCACGGTTTCCACCTGGTCATCGCGGTGGTGGGCGGTGAGCAACACCTCACCCGACGCCAGATGCTCTTCCAGTACGGCGTAGCGGGCGTGTCGGGCCTGAGCTTCCAGACTGGGGCCGGGAGGTACGGTGACCCGGAACACCTGCAACGGAACCTCCAGATCCTGACAGACATCGCTGCAATGCTCGGCCCATTGCTCTGCATCCGGGTGTAGGCCGTGGTTCACGTGCATGGCGCGCAGGGGAACGGCGAGCCCATCATTGACCCGGGATAGTCCGTGCAGCAGCACATGGGAGTCCACGCCGCCGCTGTACGCCACCACCAGGCCGCTGCATGCCGGTATGCGCAAGACCCGGTCAAGCAGCTTGTCCGGGGTCAGCGCATCAGTCATGTTGGGCCTCAGGCTTTGAAGTTGCCGAACCGCATGAGTTTCTCGTGACGCTGTGCCAACAGCGCCTCCGTGTCGAGCGCTTCCAGTTCCGGAAGCTGTGTCAGGAACTGGTCCCGAAGGCTTGCCGCCATGGCCTTAAGGTCGCGATGGGCGCCACCCAGGGGCTCGTCCACCACGGTGTCGATCAGGTTCAGCTCCTTCAGCCGGCCGGCCGTGATGCCCATGGCTTCAGCAGCGTCCTGGGCGCGGTCCGCGCTTTTCCAGAGGATCGAGGCACAACCTTCCGGTGAGATGACGGCATACGTGCTGTAACTCAGCATCATCACGCGATCACCCACACCAATGGCCAGCGCGCCGCCGGAGCCCCCCTCCCCGACCACGGTGCAGATCATCGGCGTGCGCAGCCCGGCCATTTCCTGCAGGTTACGGGCGATGGCCTCGCTCTGGCCCCGCTCCTCGGCGCCCACCCCGGGGTAGGCACCCGGAGTATCGATGAAGGTGAAGATGGGCAGCTTGAAACGCTCCGCCATCTGCATCAGGCGCAGCGCCTTCCGATAACCTTCCGGCCGCGGCATGCCGAAGTTGCGACGGATTTTCTCTTTGGTGTCGCGCCCTTTCTGGTGACCGATGATCATGACCGGCCGATCATCCAGACGGGCCACACCGCCAACGATGGCGGGATCGTCACCATAGGCACGGTCACCGTGCAATTCCTCGAACTCGGTGAAGATTTCGCCGATGTAGTCCAGCGTGTAGGGTCGCTGGGGATGCCGCGCCAGCTGCGCGATCTGCCAGGAGTTGAGGTTGGAGAAGATCTGCTCCGTGAGGCTGACGCTCTTGGCCTGGAGTCGGCGAATCTCTTCGCTGATGTTCAGATCGTTATCATCGCCGACATAGCGGAGCTCTTCGATTTTCGCTTCCAGCTCGGCGATCGGGCGTTCAAATTCGAGGAAATTCAGATTCATAGTTCTGCCAGTTGCGTGGCCAGTCGATGCCGTGCCCGGCCGCTATCCGGGGAGACGCAGTACACTAACGAGCCCTCCGCCCGATGACAAGCACCCATTCGGGACCGGAGCGTGCACCCACACCATTCTAGTCTTTGATTAGTACTCGATGCGCACCGCGTCCTGCCCGGACAACGCGCCCAGGCGACGGATCAGTTCGTCCGTGGGGCGGACCCGCCAGGCGTCGCCGAGGCGCAACACGGCGCGCGCACTCTCGCCCTGGTATTCCATCCACACCGGACAGCGGCCGTCACGGAACGTGGATAAGGTCTGCTTCAAATGGTCCATGGCGCCGTTGCCGAGCCGGCCATGGTCCAGCGACACCACCAGGCGGCGCGCATAGGCTTCCCGGACTTCACCGATATCCAGCACCTTGTCGGCGTTGATGCGCCAGCCATCGGAGAAGTCGTCATACCCCAGAGAGCCCTCCACCACCACGAGCTGATCCTGATTGACCAGATGGCCGAAACGCTTGTAGGCCTCGGTGAACAGGGTGACCTCGATACGCCCGGTGCGGTCATCCAGCACCAGAAAGGCAATGCGCCCCCCGGACTGGGTGTTGCGGGTGCGCATGGCCATGACCAGGCCCGCGACAACGACCCGCCGATCCTTCTGCCGCCCGCCAAAGCCTTCACCTCCGGACGGGCCACCGGTGATCAGCGTGTTGATGCGGCCGGTCACCACCCGTGACAGTTCGTCCTCGTACCGGGCAATGGGGTGGCCGGTGAGGAACAGCCCGAGGGTCTCCTTTTCCGCCTGCAGGCGCTCTTCATCATCCCATTCCGGCAGCACTGGATCCGACGCGCCATCTTCCGCGTCATCCCGGGAAGCCCCCATGGTCAGCCCGAACATATCGTCCTGCCCCATGGCCGCGTTGCGGGAATGCTGCTCCGCCGCCTTCACGGCGAGAGGAATCTGGCTCATCAGGGTGGCGCGGTTGGCGCCCAGGCTGTCCAGGCAACCGGCGCGAACCAGCGCCTCCAGTGTCCGCCGGTTCACCTTTCGCAGATCCACCCGGCGGCACAGGTCGTAGATATCCCGGTACGCTCCGTTGGATTCCCTCTCCTCCACCAGAGCTTCGATGGCGCCCTGCCCCACGCCTTTGACCGCACCGATGCCGTAGATGATGGTGGTTTCGTCCGCCGCGCGGAACTTGTAGCCGGAGCGGTTGATGTCCGGCGGCACCACGCGGAGCTTCATATCCCGGCATTCCTCGATCAGGGTCACCACCTTGTCGGTGTGATCCATGTCCGAGGACAGCACGGCCGCCATGAACGGAGCCGGATAATGGGCCTTGAGCCAGGCGGTTTGGTAGGAAAGCAGCGCGTAGGCGGCGGAATGGGATTTGTTGAAGCCGTATCCGGCAAACTTCTCCATCAGGTCGAAGATGCCGGTGGCGTGCTCCTCACTGAGCCCATGGGTAGTGGCACCCTGGAGGAAGATCTCCCGCTGCTTGGCCATCTCCTCAGGCTTCTTCTTCCCCATGGCCCGCCGCAGCAGGTCGGCGCCACCCAGGGAATAACCGGCCAACACCTGGGCGATACGCTGTACCTGTTCCTGATACAGGATCACGCCATAGGTGGGCTTCAGCACCGGCTCCAGGTCCGCGTGGTGGAGTTCCGGAGTGGGGTACGCCACCTTGGCATGGCCGTGTTTACGGGCGATGAAGTCATCCACCATGCCGGATTGCAGCGGGCCCGGCCGGAACAGGGCCACCAGCGCGATGATGTCCTCGAAGCTGTCAGGCTGCAGGCGCTTGATCAGGTCCTTCATCCCGCGGGATTCCAGCTGGAACACCGCCGTGGTGGCGCAGCGCTTGAGCAGATCGAACGTGGACCGGTCATCCAGCGCGATGGCATTGATGTCCAGCGGATCATCGCCCTGCTCGGCGCGGATGGCGTTCACCGCCTTCACGGTCCAGTCGATGATGGTCAGTGTGCGCAGGCCCAGGAAGTCGAACTTCACCAGGCCCACCGCTTCCACATCGTCCTTGTCGTACTGCGTGGCCAGCGAGGCACCACCCGGTTCGCAGTACAGCGGTGAGAAATCGGTGAGCTCCGAGGGTGCGATCACCACGCCGCCGGCATGCTTGCCCACATTGCGGGCAACGCCTTCCAGCTTCATGGCCAGATCCAGCAGCGGACCCACTTCCTCGTCGTTCTCATACTGGTCACGCAGATCCGGCTCCTGCTCCAGGGCCTTCTCCAGCGTCATGCCGATCTCGAACGGGATCAGCTTGGCAATACGATCCACCATGCCGTAGGGATGACCAAGCACGCGGCCTACATCCCGCACCACGGCCCGGGCTGCCATCGTGCCGTGGGTCGCGATCTGCGAGACCTTCTCACGGCCGTACTTGCGGGCCACATAATCGATAACCCGGTCACGCCCTTCCATGCAGAAATCCACATCGAAATCGGGCATGGAGACCCGTTCCGGATTAAGAAAACGCTCGAACAAAAGGTCGTAACGCAATGGATCCAGGTCAGTTATCTTGAGAGAGTAGGCGACCAGCGAGCCGGCGCCCGACCCCCGCCCCGGCCCCACGGGAATGTCGTTGTCCTTCGCCCACTGGATGAAATCGGCGACGATCAGGAAGTATCCGGGAAAGCCCATCTGGATGATCACATCCAGTTCGCGCTGCAGGCGCTCCTCGTAAACCTTCCGCCGCTCCGGGTAATCCGGCGCAGCGTTGTCCAGCAGTGCCTCCAGCCTTTCCTCCAGGCCGCGCCAGGATTCCTGCTCCAGGAACTGCTCGATGGTCAGTCCTTCCGGAATGGGGAAATCCGGAAGGAAGTTCTCGCCCAGGGTGATATCCAGATTGCAGCGTCGGGCAATGGCCACCGTGTTGTCGATGGCCTCGGGAATGTCCGAGAACAGCTCCGCCATCTCTTCGGGCGTGCGCAGATACTGCTGCTCGGAATAGTTTCGCGGACGCCGCGGGTCATCCAGGGTACGCCCCTGGTTGATGCATACGCGTGCCTCATGGGCGTCAAAATCATCCGCCTTGATAAAGCGTACGGCATTGGTGGCCACCACCGGCACGTCGGTCGTGGCCGCCAGGGCCACAGCAGCGTGCAGCTGCTCCTCATCCCCCGGTCGCCCGCAACGATGCAATTCCAGGTAGTAGCTGTCCGGGAACAGACGCAGCCACCAGTCCAGTCGTTCCTGCGCCCGCTTTTCGTCACCGTTCAGCAATGCCTTGCCGACGTCACCGTCCTTGCCGCCGGACAGCACAATCAGTCCTTCGTGATCGCCCGCAATCCAGGCGCGGTCCACCACCGGGTGATCATCCGCCTGCTGACCTTGCAGGTAGCTGCGGGAAATAAGCCGTGTCAGCGTGGTGTAGCCCTGGGTGGTGGCCACCAGTGCGGTGATGCGTGACCGGCCTTCAGGGGCCTCCGGGTCTTCAACCCACAGGTCGGCCCCCACCAGGGGCTTGACCCCGGCGGCCAGGCAAGCGCCGTAAAACTTCACCATACCGAACAGGTTGCCTTGATCGGTGATTGCCACAGCGGGCATGCCGGTGTCGGCCACGGTTTTCACCAGTGGCTTGATACGGACGATGCCGTCCACCAGCGAATATTCGGTATGCAGATTGAGGTGTACGAATGCTTTGGACATGCTCGACTTCGGCTCGGGCTTGCTTCATCCTTGCCGGCGGCAACAGACCTGCTGCGCCTGAACCGGGCGAAACTGCCGTGTATTATGGACAAGCCAGACCCTTACAGGAACCACGAATGCGGCTTTCGCCCGCTCTGAATCGCGCAAGTATCGAGAAACCCGGATGATTCACGCAAGCGCAAGCATCGATCCCAATGCCCGGCTGGGGGAAGGCGTCCACGTGGGCGCATTCGTCTACATCGGGCCGGATGTGGAGATCGGCGACGGCACCGTCATCGGCCCCCACGCGGTCATTGAGGGGCCGACGCGGCTGGGCCGTGACAACCGCATCGGGCCGCATGCGGTGCTGGGGCAACCCCCCCAGGACACCAGCTACGCGGGTGAGCCCACGCGGCTGGAGATCGGCAATCGTAACGATATCCGCGAATTCGTCACCATCCACCGGGCCAGCACCAAGGAAGACCAGGTGACCCGCGTGGGCAGCGACAACATGTTCATGGCCTACAGCCATATCGGGCACGACTGCATTGTGGGCGACCATGTGACCATGGCAAACGGTGCCACCCTGGCTGGTCATGTGACCGTCGAAGATCACGTGATCATCGCCGGTCTTTGCGCAATCCACCAGTTCGCGCGCATCGGCATGTTCGCCATGTTGGGCGGCGGCACCATGGCACCGAAAGACATTCCGCCCTACGCCATGGCCTCGGGGAATCACGCGAAGCTGTACGGTCTCAATCGACGGGGCCTGCAGCGCAACGGCTTCAGCGGCGAGGAGATCCGTCAGGTGCGGCAGGCCTACCGTATTCTGTTCCAGTCAGCCTTGCGTCTTGAGCAGGCGCTCGAGCGCATTGAAGACGACACCAGCCTGGACAGCGCGCGCGTTGCTCATCTGGTGCGGTTTATACGAGACAGCAAACGGGGAGTCACCCGATGAAGCCCTTGCGTGCCGCTGTGATTGGTACCGGCTATCTGGGCCGGTTTCATGCGCAGAAATATGCTGCGTTACCTGAGGCGGAGTTGGTGGCGGTGGTCGACAGCAACCCCGAACGGGCAAAGGCGGTGGCTGAGGAAGTGGGTTGCCGGGCGCTTACCGATTATCGTGAACTGGCCGGTCAGGTGGATGTGGCGAGTATCGTGGTGCCCACCCAATTGCATCACCAGGTGGCAACGGATTTGCTGCTGCAGAACACCCATGTACTGGTGGAAAAACCCATCACGGTGACGCTGGACGAAGCGGACTCCCTGGTCCGGCTGGCCGCGGAGCGCGACCTGCGTTTGCAGGTAGGGCATCTGGAGCGCTTCAACCCCGCGGTTCAGGCCATGGTGGATATGGTGGTCACCCCCATGTTCATCGAATCCCACAGGCTGGCACCCTACAATCCGCGCGGCGCGGATGTGAGCGTGGTGCTGGACCTGATGATTCACGATATCGACATTATCCTGAATCTGGTGGGTCAGCCCCTGACCCGCATCGACGCCAATGGCGTGGCGGTGATCTCCAACGATATCGATATCGCCAATGCCCGGTTGCAGTTCGGGAACGGTTGCGTGGCCAACGTGACCGCCAGCCGCGTCAGCCAGAAGAGCGAGCGCAAGATGCGCCTGTTCCAGCCCAGCGGTTACATTGCGCTGGATTTCCAGAGCCGCAGCCTGGACATCCGCCGCACAGGTTCCGGCGAACAGGCGCCCGGTATTCCGGAAATTATCAGTGAGCAGCGCGAGTTCGAGGGTGGGGACGCGATTCTTAGTGAGATCCGGGCCTTTCTGCGTAGCGTGCATACCGGCAGCCGACCGATCGTGAGCGGCGAGGACGGGCGGCAGGCGCTTGCTACTGCCATCGAGATCACGCGCCAGCTGAAGGCCAATCCATTACCCGGTCAACCGGTGAACAACCCGGCCTGACCCACGGAGGACGTTTGATGATTCCCATGGTGGACCTAAAGGCCCAGTACGCCGACATCCGCTCGGAGATTGAGAGCGGATTCAGCGAGGTGCTGGATTCCGCCCAGTTCATCCTCGGGCCGAACGTGCAAGCCCTGGAAGCGGAAATCGCGGAGTACCTCTGCGTGCCGCATGCCGTTTCCTGCGCTTCGGGCACCGATGCCCTGCATCTGGCGCTGGCCGCAGCGGGCATCGGGCCGGGCGACGAGGTGATCACCACGGCGTTCACGTTCATCGCCACCGCCGAGGCGATCCGCTATGTGGGTGCCACCCCGGTTTTCGTGGACATTGAGGCGCACAGCTTCAACATGGATCTCGCCCAGATCGAGGCCGCGATCACGGAACGGACGCGCGCCATTATGCCGGTGCACCTGTTCGGGCAGCCGGTGGACATGCGCGAGCTGCAACGCATCGCCAGCAAACATCAATTGCTGCTGATTGAGGACTGCGCCCAGTCGTTCGGCGCGCATCGGGATGGCTTGATGACCGGCGGCTTCGGCCTGGCCGGCTGTTTCAGCTTCTTTCCCAGCAAGAATCTCGGTGGCTATGGAGACGGTGGCCTGGTGGTCACCGGATCCGAGGGCATGGCCGAGGAGCTGCGCGTGCTGCGCAACCACGGCAGCCGCGAGCGCTACCACCATCATGTGATCGGCTACAACAGTCGCCTGGATGAGATTCAGGCGATGATCCTGCGGGCCAAGCTCAAGCGCATTTCCGGCTACAACGAGCGGCGCCGGCATGTGGCCTGGGCGTACAATGCGCGCCTCAAAGACCTGCCCGGTCTGCGCACCCCCTGGGAAGACAGCGAGGGTTACCATGTCTACCACCAGTACACGGTGCTGGTGGACAAGCGCGATCAGGTGATGGCCAGCCTACGGGATTCCGGGGTGGCAAGCGCCATCTATTATCCGGTGCCGCTACACCGTCAGGACGTGTTCCGCGACCAGTACGCCGCCGTGGAGCTTCCGGTAACGGAGCAGGTCGCTGCCCAGTGCCTCTCCCTGCCCATGTTCCCCGAACTTTCGGATGACCAGATCCGCCAGGTGACCGATGCGGTGATTCAGGCGGTGAGCACCTGAGGGGCCGGCCCGGCCTAGAACGGTAGTTCCTGTATCGACAGGGCGTCCCTGACCGGGGCGAAGGACCGACGGTGCTCCTCGCAGGGGCCATGACGGCGCAAGGCCTGCAAATGATTCCGTGTGGGGTATCCCTTGTGGCGGCCGAAGCCGTAGTGGGGAAAGCGTTCGTCCAGCGCCTGCATCCGTTCATCGCGCCAGACCTTGGCCAGAATGGAGGCCGCGCCGATCGCGGGTTCCAGGCCGTCGCCACCAACCAGAGCCTGCGCATCGCAGGCCAAACCCTCAGGTAGCCGATTGCCATCCACCAGCACTTTCCCGGGCATCAGCGGCAGGCCGTGCACCGCCAATCGCATGGCCTGCATGGTGGCCTGAAAGATATTCAGGCGATCAATGTCCGCGGCGGCGCAGGGAACGATACACCAAGCCAGTGAACGCTCCCGTATCATTTCCGCCAACGCCGTGCGGCGCCGCGGCGTCAGTTTTTTCGAGTCATCCAGACCGGGGATGGGGTCCTGCGGATCGAGAATCACCGCGGCAGCCACCACCGGGCCCGCCAGTGGCCCGCGACCGGCCTCATCCACGCCAGCCAACAGCTCGCCGGCTGCCCGATTCCCGCTGCCGCCGGATTCCGGTGTCATACCGTTTCTCCCTGACGCTCACGGTACAGCCGATCCACCGCCGCCGCCGCCTGACGGCTGGCATCGCGCTTGAGCAAGCCATGGAGTTCGTGAAAACGCGCAATCACTTCCCGGCGCTGCTCCGGCGCATCAAGGAGTTCCAACATTGCGGGCCCCAAACACTCTGGCACAGCCTGCTCCTGGGCGAATTCCGGAATCAGCTGCTCGCCGGCAATGAGATTGGGCATGGCGAAGTACGGCACTTTGATCAGACGTCGGGCGAGCCAGCCCGTGACTGGCGAGACCTTGTAAGCCACCACCATGGGCCGCTTGTGCAGCATGGTCTCCAGCGTCGCCGTGCCGGAGGCCAGCAACACGGCATCCGCGGCCGCCATGCATTCCCGCGATCGCCCCCGGACCAGCGTCACATCCAGTTCGGGCCTGGCGGCCAGTTGCCTGCGCAGTTCCGCTTCAATGCGCTGCGTGGCGCAGGGAATGATAAACCTGCACTCGGGCTGGCGCTCCCGGAGCCATGCCGCCGTACCTATAAACTCCGGCCCCAGTGCGCCCACCTCGCTAAGCCGGCTTCCCGGTAGCAGCGCGACCCATGGACCGCTGTCCACCGGAAGCCCCAGGGATTGACGGGCCGCGCCCCGGTCGGGATCAAGCGGAATCTCGTCCGCCAACGGGTGGCCGACAAAGATCACCGGCACGCCGTGGGCACGGAAGAAATCCACTTCAAAGGGGAAAATACTCAACATGAGGTCCACAGCGCGGCGGATGGTTTTCACCCGCCCCTGGCGCCAGGCCCAGACAGTGGGGCTGACATAGTGCACAGTTGGGATTCCGGCGCGCTTCAGGCGGCGCTCCACGCCCAGGTTGAAATCCGGTGCGTCGACGCCGATGAACAGATCCGGTGGCTGATCCAGGAAGCGCCGACAGACGTCTGAGCGGATACGGAGCAGACCAGGAAGGTGCTTCAGCACTTCCACCAGCCCCATCACCGAAAGCGCCTCCATGGGGTACCACGACGACAGCCCTTCCGCTTGCATGCCCTCGCCGCCAATGCCGACGAATTCCGCCTGCGGATGAAGCTGGCGAAGCTCGCGCATGAGCCCCGCGCCGAGATAATCACCCGAGAGCTCGCCGGCAATGATCCCGATACGCATCAGCAGTCAGCCTTATGGAAGCGCTGATCTATTCCCATAGTGCTCTGGCTTTGCAGCGTGTTCGGGGGCAAGGCGCGGCTCGCCGACAATGGCAAGCCCTTGGCAAGAGCCGCAACGCGGCAACCGGACACGCTGCAAAGCCCCGCAGGGCGGGCCCTTCGCGCACGCTGAACGGCGTTGGCGTTCTTGCCAAGGGCGACGGCCATTGCCTGCGAACGCCGCCTGGTCAGCGCAGGCGAATGGCACCGCACAGCATCATCGGAATAGATCAGCGCTTCCTTAACGGACAATGCCGCGGCCCTCTTCGGCCAGGAATTCCACCAATGGCAACAACTCGACATGTTCGCCCGCCATGGGCCGCAGTGCTTCCAGGGCCTGCTCCAGACGCAGACCCTGCTTGTAGAGCACGCGATAGGCGCGACGTACAGCCTGCACGGCCTCCCGGCTGTACCCCCGACGCCGCAACCCTTCGCTGTTCACGCCGTGAGGCTCTGCGGGATTGCCTGCCACAGTGACAAATGGAGGCACATCCTGCTTCACCGCGCTGCCCATGGACGAAAAGCTGTGCGCGCCGACGCGGCAGAACTGATGCACCAGCGTGAACCCGCCGAGAATCACGTCATCCGCAACACGCACATGCCCGGCGAGGGATGCACCGTTGGCGAACACCGTCCGGCACCCCACCTGACAGTCATGGGCGATATGGACGTAGGCCATGATCCAGTTGTCGTCACCAATGCGCGTCACGCCATTGTCCTGCACAGTGCCGCGATTGATGGTGACAAACTCCCGGAACGTATTCCGTTCGCCGATCTCCAGCAAGGTCTCCTCCCCTGCATACTTCTTGTCCTGCGGGTCGGCGCCGATGGACGCGTACTGGTAAACGCGATTACCCGCTGCCATCCGGGTAGGCCCTTCGATGGTCACATGGGGCCCGATTACGCAATCATCGCCGATGTGCACATCCGGCCCGATTACGCTGAAAGCCCCGATATGGACGTTGCGCCCGATGCGGGCGCTTGGGTCAATGACTGCTGTCTCGTGTATCAAGAGGATAGATCCCGCATCGTACACATGATCTCGGCCTCGGCAACGGCCTGGCCATCCACCGTGGCAAGCCCCTCGAACACCCAAATTCCGCGCTTACGGCGCAGGATGCGGACTTCCAGCCGTACCTGATCACCCGGTTCCACAGGACGCTTGAAACGGGCCTTGTCGAAACCCACCAGGTAAAAAATCAGATTACCCTCAGGCGCCTGCCCTTCCGTTTCGAATGCCAACAGGCCGCCCGCCTGAGCCATGGCCTCCAGCAGCAGCACGCCCGGCATCACAGGGCGCTGCGGGAAGTGACCCTGAAAAAAGGGCTCGTTGGCGGTGACATTCTTTATGGCGACGATCGAGTCGCCGGAATTCAATTCCAACACACGGTCCACCAGCAGGAACGGATACCGGTGGGGAAGCTGTGTTCTGATGCCGTGTATATCCATGCTCGGTCTGATTCTCCCGTACGCGGTCCGGTACGGGCTGGATATAACCGGCCCCCGTCCGCCGCTGCGTCGCACCCTTACTGGCGCGACCTGTTCGCTGAAAACCGAAACGGGCCGGGACATGACGCTTACACGTCATCTCCACGGCCCGACTGGGCTACCGAAGCAGCCGACTGGATGTTCAGTCGCCGGTTTCGAAGTCCTGGCGCATCCATTCCAGCACCAGGTCAGTGATATCTACCTGGTCACTGGCGTAAACCACGCCATCGCTGACGACGAGGTCATAATCACGCTGTTCCGCAACCGCACTGATGGTGTCAAAAATCTGCCGCTGCAGGCGGCCGAGTTCTTCGTTCCGGCGCATGTTGAAATCTTCCCGGAACTCGTCCTGTGCCCGACGCAGTTCCCGTTTGCGGGAGACCACATCGCGTTGCAGACGCCGCTGCTCTTCCTCACTCATCACGGCGCCGTCGCGGTTGAGCCGTTCTTCCAAGTCGCGGATATCCGACTGTTCCGCGGCCATTTCGCGGTCGCGGGGAGCGAACTCCTCCTCCAGCTTTGCGCGGGCCGCTTCTGCCTGCGGCGCCTCCGCCGAAACCCGACCGAGATTGACGAACCCGATCCGTGTCTCCGCCTGCGCCGATCCGGCCACCAATAGAGCCGTAACCAGCAGTGCGGTCATTCCCATCCTGATGAGCGCTTTCGTCACGTCTCCACTCTGCCGTCTGCCCCGCGTCGGACGCGGCCCGGGCCGGCGTACCTGCAAGCCCTGGCCGGGATCCTCTAGAAGAAGGAGCCCAGAGAGAACTGGAAGGTGTCCGTCTCGTCTCCTCGCTCGTCATTTAACGGCTTGGCAAGGCTCATTGTCAATGCGCCCAGCGGAGACATCCACGTGAATGCCAGACCTGTGGAATAGCGCACTTCATCCAGATCCACGTCGTCCTTTGTATTGTAAACCTGGCCTGCGTCCAGGAATGTGGACAACCGCACAGCGTCGGATTCCACGAACGGGACCGGGAACATCACTTCGGCGCTGGCGTTCAAGCGCAGGTTACCCCCGGTCGGCCGGTTGTCTTCCGGGTCACGCGGACCCAGGGAGCTGGTTCTGAAGCCACGCACCGAGCTGATACCGCCGGTGAAGAAATTCTCGAAGAACGGCAGTTCCGTGGTGTCACCATAGCCTTCCCCGTATCCGACACGCCCTTCCAGGGCCATGGTCCAGCGCTCGGAGAGCGGAAAGTAGCGCTTGTTGTTGTAAAACGTCTTGTAATACCGGAGATCACTACCGGGAACCGCGATTTCACCGCCGAATTGCTGGGTGCCGCCCTGGCTCGGGAAAATACGCCGATCCGTGGTATTGCGGCTCCAGCGGGCGGAAACCTTGTAGTTGAAGTAGTCCTCACCGAACTCGTCGACAAAATCCTGCAGCCTCTGGGTGGAATCACGCACATCCAGCTTGATGTCCTCCACCCCGAAATCGAACCGGATCTGGTCTTCCTCATTCAGCGGAACACCAAAACCCACCTGCGCGACAATCTGCCGCAAGCCGTAATCGGACAAGCGCTGACGACGTGCATCGGTATCCCGGTACTGGGCATTGAAGTAGCGGGTAACGCCGTCCACGGTGTAGTAGCGATCGGTATAGGTGGCCTGGTATAGCCGGCTGAAGCGGTTATTATCGGCGGACAGCATGATGCGGTCACCGGTACCCAACACGTTGTCCTGGGCCACCGAGAAGTTCAACAGTACGCCCGTCCCGGTGCCGTAGCCCACGCCGGCCTGCAGGCTACCGGACAGCCCCTCGGCCACGTCGACGTTCACGTCCACCTGGTCCTGCTCGCCCGGCACCTGTTCCGTGTCGATATTCACCGAATCGAAAAAGCCAAGCCGGTTCAGGCGCGTCCGGGACAGACGGATCTTGCTGGCATCGAACCAGCCTCCTTCCATCTGTCGCAGTTCGCGCCGGATCACCTCGTCATCTGTGCGGTAATTGCCGGAAATATTGATCCGCCGCACATAGGCCCGCGCTCCCGGGTCAACAAAGTACGTGAGGGCCACTTCCTGCGTGTCGCGATCCACTTCAGGGACGGCGTTGACGTTGGCAAAGGCGTAGCCCTCTTCCCCCAGGCGCTCGCGGATGGCATCGGTGCCCTCCTGCACGCGCCGCTGGGAAAACAACTCGCCCGGCTCCAGCTCGATCAGTTCCAGCAGGGCCTCTTCACCCACGATCAACTGACCCGCCAAGCGCACCTCGCTGATGGTGTGCTGCTCACCTTCGGAGACATTGATCGTGAGGTACAGGCCCTTACGATCCGGGGTCATGGACACCTGGGTCGAGAGCACGGTGAAGTTCACATAGCCCCGGTTCAGGTAATAGGAACGAATGGATTCCAGATCGCCGCTGAGTTGCTCGCGGGAGTACTGGTCACGCCGGGAGAACGGCAGATACCAGGGGCGCGGCCCCAAGCCCACGAGCCGGCGCAGCTGGCGATCGGAAAACGCTTCATTGCCAATGAAATGCACTTCCCGGATCCGCGCCCGCTCGCCTTCGTCGATATCGATGCGAATGCCCACTCGGTTACGGGGCAACGGCGACACCGTACTGGAAATGGACACGTCATAACGGCCCTGGGCGAAATACTGACGCCGGAGTTCGTTCTCCACGCCCTCCAACAGCGAGCGGTTGAAGGTCTCACCTTCGGACAATCCCACATCCCGCAGCGCATCCATCAACGGCTCCGAATCCATGGATTCATTGCCGAAGATCTCGATGCGGGAAATGGACGGGCGCTCCACCACGTTCACCACCAGCACATCGCCATCCCGCTCCAGGGCGATGTCCTGGAAGAACCCGGTGCCATAGAGGGCACGGATGGCCTCCGCGGCGCGCTGACTGTCAACCTGGTCGTCAATGCTGATGGGCAAATAGTTAAACACTGTGCCCGGCGCAATGCGCCGCAGGCCCTCAACACGGATGTCGTCCACCATAAAAGGTTCAAATGCCTTGGCCTGAGCCGACCAGGCAAGGCACAGGACCAACGGAGCGATCAGTTTTCGCATAAATGCCGAAATCTTCCGAAGAGTCAGCTCGCCAGGCGAGCGATGTCGTTATAAAAGGCGAGCGTCATGAGCAACAACAGCAGCAATATGCCCACGTATTGGGCGTAGATCTGCACCTGTTCAGACACCGGGCTGCCCTTCACCGCCTCGATGAGGTAGTACATCAGGTGGCCTCCATCCAACACCGGGATGGGCAGCAGGTTCAGCACGCCCAGGCTGATACTGACAATCGCCAGGAATTTCAGGAAGGGCACCAGCCCGGATGAGGCGGTATCCCCTGCATACTGGCCGATGCTGATAGGGCCGCTCAGATTATTCAATGACGCCTGACCCGTAATCATGCCCCACAGCACCTGCAGGGTGAGCACACTGGTGCGCCAGGTATCGGCCGCCGCCTCGCCAAGGGCGGTCAGCGGCCCATAGCGTACGGTATGACGCATGCTGTCGAACAGGTCTGCAGGCACATCCGGGCGGACGCCGAGAACCCCCCGAGGGCTGTCCACCTCACCAAGCGCCACCTGATAGGTACGGGACCCGCCTGCACGGTCGACCTCCACTTCCACGGTTTCTCCGGCCCGGGCCTGCACCGCCTGGACCAGGCTGCGCCAATCGTCCACCGGTTCACCGGCAACGGCAAGCACCTGATCCCCCGCCTGTAGCCCGGCCGCCGCTGCAGACCCGCCATCGATCAGTTCACCGACCCGTGCCTCCAGTTGTGGCTGCCAGGGACGGAATCCGATGGTTCGCAGCAAATCCGGTTCATCACCGAGGCGACCCAACCCGCTCAGGTCCAGTTGCCGTTGCAGATCGGTGCCGCGCTCGCTCGCCACGGTGATCGTGGTTTCGCCGCGACTCAGGCTGGCGTCGAGCAGGGAAATCAGCACCTTTTCCCAGGTCGGCGTGCTGCGGCCACCAATGGCCACGATCTCCTGCCCCGGCTCAATGCCGGCGGCGGCAGCCGGGGTTTCCGGCAGCACTTCCCCCACCACGGGACGCACTTCGGTGGTTCCGGCGACGAAAATCAGCCAGTAAACCACCAGGGCGAACAGAAAGTTGAACAAAGGGCCCGCGGAAACAATGGCGGTACGGCGCCAGAGGTGCTGGCGGTTGAACGCGCGATGCTGCTCCGCTTCGGGAACAGGGCTCTCCCGCTCATCCAGCATTTTCACGTAGCCGCCCAAGGGAATGGCGGAGATACAGTATTCCGTGTTGTCGGGGCCGGCACGCCAGGTGAACAGCGGCTTGCCGAAGCCGATGGAATACCGCAGCACCTTCACGCCCAGGCGGCGGGCCACCCAGTAGTGGCCGAACTCGTGGAACGCCACCAGAATACCAATGGCTACCAGAAAGGCGATTACGCTCGTCAGAAAACCGCTCAAAGTTCAAGTCCCGCTTCAGTGCGACACATGGTGGCGGGCACTACCACCGGCCCGCCACTTCTTGCGCCACCAGTCTCGCCCGCCGATCCCTGGAAACCACATCATCCAAGTCTACGACCGACTCAACGCCGAGACGTTCCAGCGCCTCGGCAATCAGCCGTGGTATATCGGTGAAGCGCAGTCCGCCGGCCAGGAAGGCGTCCACCGCCACCTCATTGGCAGCGTTCAGACTGATGCAGGCGTCACCTCCAGCGGCATGCGCCTGATACGCCAGCGCCAGGCACGGGAAGCGTTCGGTATCCGGGCGTTCGAACTGCAGGGCGCCGCTGGCCACCAGGTCCAGTCCGTTCACCCCGGAGTCAATGCGCTCCGGATACGCAAGCGCATGGGCGATGGGGGTGCGCATATCTGGATTCCCCAGTTGCGCGAGCAGCGAGCCGTCCACGTATTCCACCAGGGAATGGATAATGCTCTGGGGGTGCACCACCACGTCCACCGCCTCGCCGGGCAGGCCGAACAGCCAGCACGCCTCGATCAGCTCCAGCCCCTTGTTCATCAAGGTGGCCGAGTCCACGGAAATCTTCCGGCCCATGCTCCAGTTGGGATGAGCGCAGGCCTCGGCGGGCGTCACTGCGGCGAGAGCTTCGGCGCTAGTCTGCCGGAACGGCCCACCGGATGCGGTCAACAATACCCGGCGGATCCCCGTCGCGAAGGGGTGTGCCGGGGAAAAAGCCGGGGGCAGGCACTGGAACACCGCGTTGTGCTCGCTATCCAGTGGCAGCAGCGTCGCCCCGTATTCCCGAACCGCCTGCATGAACAGGCTGCCCGCCATCACCAGCGACTCCTTGTTGGCCAGCAGTATGCGTTTCCCTGACCTGACTGCCGCCAGCGTGGGCTCCAGTCCGGCCGCACCCACAATGGCCGCAACCACCGTGTCACTTCCGGCATCACCCGCAACGGCTGTCAGGGCATCCGGCCCGGCGAGCACTTCAGTGTTCAGCCCACGCGCCCGCAGGCGCCGCTGCAGATCCGCAGCGGCGGACGCCTGCCGCACGACGGCCTGTTCCGGATGAAACGCCAGGCATTGCTGCTCCAGGCGGTCCACATTGCCATGGGCGGTGAGTGCTGCAATGCGATAGCGATCGGGGTGGCGCGCGATCACGTCCAGGGTGCTGACGCCAATGGAGCCGGTGGCGCCGAGGATCGTGACGCGCTTGCGGTCATCAGCCCCCATCAGGCAGACGCTCCGGGCAACATCAGATAGACCCCGAGGGCAAAAACGGTGCCGGTGGCGGTGAGGCTGTCGATGCGGTCCAGGACACCACCGTGCCCCGGTAGCAGCGTACCGCTATCCTTCACACCCCGGCGGCGTTTGATCAGGCTTTCATACAGATCGCCAAACACCGAAAAAACCACGGTGACGGCCGCAATCGAGAGCATGGCGACCAGGGGCAAGGACGGCAGCGGAAACAGAAAGTACATCAGCAAAGCCGCCAGCAGGGCGAGCAACACTCCCCCCACGGCCCCCTCCCAGGTTTTACCGGGGCTGACGCGGGGGGCCAGTTTGTGCCTCCCCAGCCCACGTCCGGCGAAGTAGGCACCCACATCGGCGGCCCAGGTGATGACAAGCACCATAAGCACGAACCAGGGCCCGCCCTCCAGGCCATGAAGCCAGACCAGTCCGGCCCAAGCCGGAATCAGTACCAGCAGGCCCACCATCAGCGCCCAAGGGCCGCGGAACGCCCCATCGCCCACCGACTCCCCCGGGAAACGCACGACCTGCCAGGATGCCACCACCCACCAGACGGCGCCGAGCACGAGCAAGGGGAACAGCAGCGGGCTCGGTTCGGCCCATCCCCCGCCCAGCAGGCCCATCAGCACCACGGCGACGCCCAGCCACGCCCAGCGGGAGGACTCACGCTCCACGTTTACCAGGCGCGCCCATTCCCAGGCGCCCAGCAAGACCACGGCGCCCAACGTCAGGGAGAACGCCCAGGTGGGCAGCAGGAAAATCGCCCCGAGAACCAGGGGCAGCAGAAGTAACGCGGTGATAATTCGGGCCTTAAGCACGATTCAGCCGCTCCACCTGGTCCCCCGTGCGGCCGAATCGCCGTTGGCGTCCTGCATACCAGGAAAGCGCCTCATCAAGATGGGATTCCCGGAAATCCGGCCAGAGCACCGGCGAGAAGTAGAGCTCCGCATAGGCCAGCTGCCACAACAGGAAATTACTGATCCGACTCTCACCCCCTGTGCGGATCAGAAGATCCGGATCGGGCAGTTCCGCCGTGCTTAGCATGCCGCCCACCAGTTCCTCATCCACCTGCTCCGGGGCAAGGGTGCCCTCCCGCACGGCCTCTGCAATACGACGTGCAGCCTGGGCCATGTCCCAGCGCCCTCCGTAGCTGATGGCAATCACCAGGTCCAGTCCATCATTGTCCGCGGTGAGTTGCTCCACCGAGGCGATCTGGCGCAGCAGGCGGTCGCTGAACCGGCTGCGATCACCGATGGTCCGGATGCGGACGTTGTTCTCGTGAAGTTTTCCCGCTTCCTTCTCCATGGTCCGCAACAGCAGATCCATGAGCACCGAGACCTCCTCTTCGGGACGGGTCCAGTTCTCGCTGCTGAAGGCGAACAGCGTCAGCACTTCGACACCACGATGACCACAGGCCTCCACAATGCGGCGCACTGCATCCACCCCGGCGCGGTGGCCGGCGGGCCGCGGCATGAAGCGGGCCTGGGCCCAGCGGCCATTGCCGTCCATGACCACAGCGACATGTCGCGGCACTGCGGAGGCCTCTTTTGCCTGCTCCTGCTTCCTGTTCATGCGTTCGGCTTGCCCATCATGGAACTCGGCCCTGTGCCACAAAAAACAAGACTCGACAGTCCACAAACACGTTGTGAATTGTCGAGCCCGCGGAATCCGCTGCCACCCCGACAGGGGCCGACCTCAGATCTCCATGAGTTCCTTTTCCTTCTTCTCCAGCAGGGCGTCAACTTCGGCCACGTACCGATCCGTGATTTTCTGTATCTGCTCTTCCGCCCGGCGCTGGTCATCCTCGGAAATCTCCTTTTCCTTGAGCAGAGCCTTGAGATCATTGTTGGCGTCACGCCGGATATTCCGCACTGCCACACGGGCCTGCTCCGCTTCACCCCGCACCACGCGCACGAGATCCTTGCGGCGCTCCTCGGTCAACGGTGGCATGGGCACGCGGATGGCATTGCCGGCAGTGGCCGGATTCAGGCCGAGGTCGGAATTCAGGATGACCTTCTCGACCTTCGCCACCATCGGCTTTTCGTAAGGGGTCACCAGCAGCGTGCGGGCATCCGATGCCACCACGTTGGCCACCTGATTGAGTGGCACTTCGCTGCCATAGTACTCCACCGTCAGGTGATCCAGCAGGCTGGCATGCGCACGACCGGTGCGAATTTTCACGAAGTCGCCCTGCAAGGCCTCCACCGATTTCTTCATCCGGCTTTCGGCATCTTTCTTGATGTCTTCAATCACGCCTTATCCCCTCTCGACGACGGTACCAACGTCCTCGCCGCAGACCACGTCCATCAATGCGCTGGGGCGCATCATATCGAACACCTGAATGGGCAGGTTGTGGTCCCGGCACAGCACGATGGCCGTGGCGTCCATCACCATCAATTTCCGCTCCAGCACTTCATCGTACGTCAGGCGCCGATAACGCTGAGCCTCCGGATTGGTCTTGGGGTCAGCAGTGTACACGCCATCCACTTTCGTTGCCTTCAACATGATGTCGGCATCCACTTCGATGGCACGCAGGCTGGCCGCGGAATCGGTGGTGAAGAACGGGTTGCCGGTACCGGCTGCAAAAATGACCACACGCCCCTTTTCCAGGTGCCGCATGGCACGGCGGCGAATGTAGTCTTCGCACACCTGGTTGATCTTGATGGCCGACATGACCCGGGTGAACACGCCAGCGTGTTCCAGGGCGTCCTGCAGGGCCAGGGCATTCATCACCGTGGCCAACATGCCCATATGATCGGCCGTTACCCGGTCCATGCCGGCGGCGGCAAGCCCCGCACCGCGGAAAATGTTGCCGCCGCCGATCACCATCGCCACCTCAACGCCGAGTTCCCTGACTTCCCGCACTTCCACCGCCAGGCGGCGGATCACGGCAGGGTCAATACCGTAATCGCCATCGCCCAGCAGACCTTCCCCGCTGACCTTGAGGAGAATGCGGCGGTATACCGGCGTCTTCATCGATGGCTCTCCTTGCTGGGGCTCAGGAACCACGCACCTGGGCCATGACTTCTTCAGCGAAGTTGCCTTCTTCCTTTTCGATGCCCTCACCCACTTCCAGGCGTTCGAACGACACCACTTTGGCACCAGCGGATTTCAGCAGCTGCTCCACCGACTGGTCCGGATCCTTGACGAAAGGCTGCCCCACCAGGGTGGTTTCCTTGAGGAATTTCTTGATCCGGCCTTCGATCATCTTCTCGACGATCTCTGCCGGCTTGCCGCTTTCCTGAGCCTGCGCACGCAGAATCTCGCGCTCCTTCTCCAGCGTTTCGGCCGGCATGTCCGCGTCGCTGACGCAGACGGGCTGGGATGCCGCCACGTGCATGGCGATATCACGGCCGAGCTGCTCGTCACCGCCCTCGACTTCCACCATCACGCCGATGCGCACGCCGTGCAGATAGGTGTGCAGCTGACCATTGGCGCTGTTGAACAGCCGGAAGCGGCGCACCTGAATGTTTTCGCCGATTTTCGCCACCAGCTCCTGGCGCAGCGTGTTGATATCCTTGCCATTCACATCCAGCGCCAGCAGGGCATCCACATCTGCCGGCTGATGCTCCAGCGCGGCAGCCGCCACCTGGTTGGCGAACTCGCCGAAGTCGTCGCCACCGGCGACAAAGTCGGTCTCGCTGTTCACTTCCAGCAGGACACCACGCTTGCCGTCATCGGACACCAGCGCAACGATCTTGCCTTCGGCGGCCACGCGGTCGGCTTTCTTGTCAGCCTTCGCCAGGCCCTTCTTGCGCATCAGTTCCACAGCCTGTTCGATGTCGCCATCAACCTCGACCAGTGCCTTCTTGCATTCCATCATGCCGGAGCCGGTCCGCTCCCGCAGCTCCTTGACCATTGCAGCAGTAATCGCCATCTCTGCGTACCTCTGAATTCGGTATTCAAGCAGCGGGGAGCCTGGCTCCCCGCCTGTGTCACTCACTCGGGGCTGCTTTAGTTGGCAGCCTTATCCCCGCCCTCGGCGGCATCTTCGGCGACTTCAACGAAGTCGTCCTTGTCACTGCCGGGGCGTACCGAGGACGCGCGCGCATCAAGAACGGCATCGGCCACGCCGCGCAGGTACAGACGAATGGCGCGAATCGCGTCGTCATTACCGGGAATCACGTAGTCCACGCCACGCAGGTCGTTGTTGGTGTCCACGACACCGACCACGGGGATACCCAGCTTTTGCGCTTCCTTGATCGCGATATCCTCGAAACCGACATCGATCACGAACATGGCGTCGGGCAGGCGCTCCATGTTCTTAATGCCGCCCAGGGAGCGGTTAAGCTTGTCCAGTTCCCGCGTGAGCATCAGAGCTTCCTTCTTGGAGAGCTTCTGGAAGGTGCCGTCTTCGGACTGGGTTTCGAGATCCTTCAGCCGGCGAATGGACTGCTTCACGGTCCGGAAGTTGGTGAGCATGCCGCCCAGCCAGCGATGATCGACATAGGGCATGCCACAGCGGTTCGCCTCTTCTTGTACCGCTTCACGCGCGGCACGCTTGGTGCCGACGAACAGCACGCGGCCGCCATCGGCAATCACCTTGCCGATGTAGTTCAGCGCATCCTGGTAAAGCGGCAGGGTCTTTTCCAGGTTGATGATGTGGATCTTGTTGCGCTCGCCAAAGATGAACGGCGCCATCTTCGGGTTCCAGTAGCGGGTCTGGTGGCCGAAGTGGACACCGGCCTCCAGCATTTCACGCATGGATACGTTAGCCATGATTTTCTCCAGTAGGGTTTGGGCCTCCATACACCCGCATGCAAAAACCCTCAGGGGGCAACCCATTGCATGTGACGGTGCATGTGTGGATTGTATCCGTCGCTCGTGCGACGGTTGTGAACCCGACGGGCATTTGCCTGAAGGGCGCGCGATTTATACCATACTCGTCTGGCCGCGACAATTTGCGCCCCGTCCCAAGCCGTTGCCCGAAAGCCTTGCCCGACACTTTCAGGTAGCGAACATCCGCCTGTTTCCTGCCACCCCAACTCCCGGACAACGGCCTCGGGCTGACAGGAAAGGTGGCCCATCCGTGATGCATTGAACAGAAGGTTTGCGACCGAATGGCAGCAACCATCAAAACAGCTGAAGAGATCGAAAAGATGCGCGTGGCCGGCCGCTTGGCCGCCGATGTGCTGACGATGATCGCACCGCATGTGAAGCCCGGTATCACCACCGAGGAACTGGACCGCATCTGCCACGCCTACATTGTGGATGAACAGCAGGCGATCCCGGCACCGCTGAACTACCGGGGGTTTCCCAAGTCCATCTGCACCTCGGTGAACCACGTCATCTGTCACGGTATCCCCGGGCCGAAGAAGCTCAAGAAAGGCGATATCATCAATATCGACATCACCGTGATCAAGGACGGCTACCACGGGGACACCAGTCGCATGTTCTTCGTCGGCGAGCCCACGATACTGGGCCGGCGGTTATCGGAAGTCGCTCATGCCTGCATGTGGGAAGGCATTCAGCTGGTCCGCCCCGGCGCCCGTCTTGGGGATATCGGCCATGCCATCCAGCGCCTCGCCGAGAGCCATAACTATTCCGTGGTGCGCGAGTACTGCGGGCACGGGATTGGTCGCGAGTTTCATGAGGACCCGCAGGTGCTGCATTACGGCAAGCCCGATACCGGCATGAAACTGGAGGAAGGCATGACCTTCACCATCGAGCCCATGATCAATGCCGGCCGCAAGGAAACGCGGCTGCTCAAGGATGACTGGACGGTGGTCACCCGGGATCACAGCCTGTCCGCGCAGTGGGAGCATACGATCCTGGTCACTTCCGATGGCTACGAGGTGCTCACGCTGCGTGCCGATGAGACGCCCGGCGTGATGCCGGAATGAACATGGCAGACTCACGCCCCAGCTACCATCATCTGTTGTTGGATACAGATGAACTCGAGCGCCGGCTTTCCAGCGGCGAGCCGACCATTCGGGTGTTTCGTGAAGCCCGTGAACATGGCGATGCCCTGATTCAGAGTCTTTTCCGGGAAGGAACGCCCGCGCGCGTGCTGGTTCCGGAACGCGCCTGGTTCATCGACCAGCTCCTTATCCGTGCATGGCAGCGCCTCATCACTGACCCGGGATGCGACGGGGATGTTGCACTGGTTGCCGTGGGTGGTTACGGGCGCGGCGAACTGCACCCCGGCTCCGACATCGACATCATGGTTCTGCTGGAGCAACCCTGCCAGGGAGACCTGGCCGGAGCGGTGGAACAGTTTCTCATGTTCCTCTGGGATATCGGCCTGGAAGTGGGCCACAGCGTGCGCACACTCGATGAGTGCGTTGCCGAGGCCGAGGGCGATATCACCGTCGCCACCAATCTCATGGAGGCGCGGCTGCTCGCGGGGCCCCGGGACCTGTTCCGGCGGATGTGCGAGGCCACCGGACCGGCCCATGTTTGGCCTACCCGTCGATTCTTCGAGGCCAAGCTGGCGGAGCAGGAAGCGCGCCACCTGAAATACCATGACACCGCCTACAACCTGGAGCCCAACATCAAGGAAAGCCCCGGTGGTCTGCGCGACATCCACATGGTGGGCTGGGTGGCCAAGCGGCATTTCGGCGCACATACCCTGGACGACCTGGTGAGCCACGGTTTCCTGACCGAGGACGAATATCAGGATCTTATCAGCGGCGAGAGCTTTCTCTGGGATATTCGTTTCGCATTGCATATCCAGGCGGGGCGCCGCGAGGATCGCCTGATTTTCGACCACCAGACCGACCTGGCCCGCCAATTCGGCTACGCGGACCAGAACAACCGGCTGGGGGTGGAAACCCTCATGCAGCGTTATTTTCGCACCGTGATGAGGCTCAGTCGGCTGAACGAGATGCTGCTGCAGCTTTTTCAGGAGGCGATTCTCTACGCCGATGATCACGAGCCGCCGCAACTCATCAACAAGCGCTTCCAGTCACGGAAGGGGTTTCTGGAAGTCACCCATGCCAATGTCTTCCGCCGTTACCCCTTTGCGCTTCTTGAAGTGTTCCTGCTGATGCAGCAGCACCCCGAACTCAAGGGTGTGCGCGCATCCACCATCCGCCTGATCCGGGCCAACCGGGAAAGAATCGACGAGCGTTTCCGCCAGGACCTCCGCGCCCGCAGCCTGTTCATGGAGATCCTGCGCCAGCCCCAGGGCATCACCCATGAATTGCGGCGCATGCACCGGTATGGGGTGCTGGGACGCTACATTCCGGCCTTCGGTGATGTCAGCGGCCTGATGCAACACGATCTGTTCCACGTCTACACGGTGGATTCCCACATCCTGTTCGTGGTGCGCAACCTGCGTCGCTTCGCCCTGGCCCGGCATGCGGACGAATTGCCCTTCTGCCATACGCTGATGCAACGCCTGCCCAAGCCGGAACTGTTGTACCTGGCCGGCCTGTTCCACGACATTGCGAAGGGCCGGGGCGGCGACCACTCCGAACTGGGCGCGGAGGACGCGCTGCGCTTCTGCCGAGAACATGGCTTGAGCCATTACGACAGCCGGCTGGTCTCCTGGCTGGTGGAGAAGCACCTGCTCATGTCCATGACGGCACAGCGCAAGGATATATCCGACCCGGAGGTCATCAACGCCTTCGCCGAGCAGGTGGGTGATCGCGTGCGCCTGGATTATCTGTACCTGCTCACCGTTGCCGACATCCGCGCCACAAACCCAAGCATGTGGAATTCGTGGAAGGATTCCCTGCTCCTGGAACTCTATGCGGCAACCAAGCGCGCCCTGCGCCGCGGGCTGGAACACCCCATGGACGTGGACGAGCTGGTGGCAGAAACGCAGCAACAGGCCCGTCGCCGCCTGAAGGTAAAAGGGCTGCACCATATGACGGTGAAGTCCATATGGCAGCACTTCAGCAACGACTACTTCCTGCGCTATTCGGCGGAAGAGATCGCCTGGCATACGGAGGCCATCGCACGAAGCAAGCCGGCAGACCTGCCGTTGGTTCTGCTGGAATCCCACAGTGCCCGGGGCGGCACCGAGGTTTTTGTCTACGCGCGAGACCGCGAAAACCTGTTTGCGCTGACCGTGCAGGCTCTGGACCAACTGAACCTGGACATCCAGGATGCCCGCATCATCACCACCGAGAACGGCCACACGCTGGACAGCTATCTGGTGCTGGAGGACAACGGTGAGCCGGTGCAGGACCCGTGGCGCAAGAACGAGATCATCCGCCTGGTCCGGGGATCCCTGGGCCGCAGCGACCCCCAGGCGCCCACTAAACGCCCCGTTCCCCGCCAGGTGCGGCACTTTGCCGTGGATACGGAGATCAGCTTCAGCCAAGACGAGACCAATCAGCGTACGGTGATGGAATTGCTCACCAGCGACCGGCCCGGCCTGCTGGCCCGTGTGGGTTATGCCTTCGCCCTGTGCGGCGTCCGTTTGCAGAATGCCAAGATTGCCACAATCGGCGCCCGCGCGGAGGACGTGTTCTTCATAACCGATAACCAGAACCGGCCGATCACTGACCCGGCCCGCTTCGATGCGATCCGGAACACCATTCGTTCACTCATCGAGGAAACCGAGGATCTGGTGGAGCAGGCAAACGGGCTTTAGGCAAGCGCTGATCTATTCCCATCCGCGTCGCGGCGCCGCCCTGCCCGGGCTGGCGCGGCGGTTCCCCGTAAGCCTTCATTTACCTATACTGGGCGCCCGCTCCTCAGACCACGGTACCCATGAATTCCAATCTGGCGCGTCTGCAACCGTATCCGTTCCAGCGACTGGCGCAATTGCTGGCTGATTCCCGGCCACCGTCAGAACTGGCGCATATCGATCTGGGCATCGGTGAGCCCAAACACCCCACTCCCACCCTGGTCCGTCAGACGCTGGTGGAACACCTGAACGGTCTCGGCAACTATCCGCCCACCAAAGGCAGCCCGGCCTTGCGCTCAGCTATCTGCCAGTGGCTGTCCCGGCGCTTCCAGGTGCCCGCAGCCTGGCTGGACCCGGACCAACACTGCCTGCCGGTGTCCGGCACCCGGGAGGCCCTGTTTGCCGTGGCGCAGGCCGTGGTGGACCCGGCCGGGTCCCCACTGGTCGTCATGCCGAACCCGTTTTACCAGATCTACGAAGGCGCGGCGCTGCTGGCCGGTGCCGAGCCGTATTTCCTGAACTGCACAGCCGCCAACGGCTATCTACCGGATCTCGACGCGGTCCCTGCATCGGTCTGGGACGGCTGCCAGTTGCTCTACATCTGCTCGCCGGGCAACCCGTCCGGCGCTGTGGCGCCCCGGGCCTGGTACGAGAAGCTGATCACGCTGGCCGACCGGCACGATTTCGTCATCGCGGCCGATGAATGTTATTCGGAGATCTATCCGGAGCAGGCGACGCCGCCCATCGGTTTACTTCAGGTTTGCGCCGAGCTGGACCGCAGGGATTTCCGCCGTTGCCTGGTGTTTCACAGTCTTTCGAAGCGGTCCAACGCCCCCGGCCTGCGCTCCGGCTTCGTTGCCGGCGACCCGGAGGTACTGAAACAATTTCTGCTTTACCGGACGTATCAGGGTTGCGCCTTGTCGGCGCCAGTGCAGGCGGCCAGCACAGCGGCCTGGGGTGATGAGGCCCACGTCGCCGAGAACCGGAAGGTCTATCAGCGTAAATTTGATGCCGTGTTGAAGGTGCTGGAGCCGGTAATGGAGGTACAGCGCCCGGCGGCCGGCTTTTACCTCTGGCCACGTACCCCGATCGCCGACACCCGTTTCGCCCGACTGCTGCATGAACAGCAGAACGTCCGCGTACTGCCCGGGAGCTACCTGTCACGCAAGGCCCACGGTGAAAACCCGGGCGCGGATCATGTCCGCCTGGCCCTGGTGGCACCCGAGGCGGATTGCGTGGAGGCCGCATGGCGCATCCGCCGCCTGCTGGAGCAGCTGCAGGACTAATCGCCCGTTTTTTTGACTTACGCTTGGGAATCAATCAGGGAGTCCGCAATGGATCAATTGCAATCCGTTATCGAAACCGCCTTTGAGCAACGCGCAGACCTCAGCCCCGCCACCGCGAGCCCCGAGGTTCGTGACGCGGTGGAATCCGCCATCATGATGCTGGACCGGGGGGATGCCCGCGTTGCCGAAAAGCAGGGCGGCGACTGGGTGGTCAACCAGTGGCTCAAGAAGGCGGTGCTGCTCTCGTTCCGGCTGCACGACAATGCGGTGATGCGCACCGGCGCTATCAACTATTTTGACAAGGTGCCGCTGAAGTACACCGACTACAACAGCCAGCAGTTCCAGGACGGCGGCGTGCGTGTGGTGCCACCGGCCGTAGCCCGCCGTGGCGCCTACGTCGCGCCTGGCGCCGTGCTGATGCCTTCCTACGTGAACATCGGAGCCTACGTGGATGCCGGTACCATGGTGGACACCTGGGCCACCGTGGGCTCCTGTGCCCAGATCGGCAAGAACGTCCACCTTTCCGGCGGCGTGGGCATTGGCGGCGTGCTGGAACCGCTGCAGGCCAACCCCGTAATCATCGAGGATAACTGCTTCATTGGCGCCCGTTCCGAAATTGTGGAAGGCGTGATCATCGAGGAAGGCGCAGTAATCTCCATGGGCGTATACCTGGGTCAGAGCACCAAGATCTATAACCGGGAAACCGGTGAAGTCAGTTACGGTCGCGTGCCCAAGGGTGCCGTCGTGGTGCCGGGCAACCTGCCCGCGGAGGACGGTAGCCACAGCCTGTATTGCGCCGTCATCATCAAGCAGGTGGATGAGAAAACCCGTTCCAAGGTGGGCCTGAACGAACTGCTGCGGCCGTAAGCGCAGACGAAGCCACTCCGTTGCATCGATTAGGAGTGGATGTCTGGCGAGCGCGGCAACCGGGCTGTCGGCGGGACAGATGCCGCCGACAGCCTTGCGGGACCGGATCCACAGCGTGCCCGGTCATCGTGCTTGCCAAGCCGACCCCAACCAAAGCAATGATGCAATTGGACGAAGCCCATGACCACACTCTACGGAATCAGCAACTGCGACACCTGCCGCAAGGCACGCAAATTCCTTGACGGCGCGGGGGTCAGCTACCGGTTTCACGATCTTCGCCAGGACGGCCTGAGCAGCGAGCAGGTGCATCGCTGGCTGGCCGCCGTGGGCGCGGATGCCCTGGTCAACCGCCGTAGCACCACGTGGCGCGGGCTGAGCGAAACAGACCGCTCCCGCATCGCCAATGACAGCGTGGCAGACCTGCTGCTGAGCCACCCAACCCTGATCAAACGCCCGGTACTGGAAACCGGCAACACGGTGCACGTGGGGTTCCGTGATGCTGATTACCAGGCCCTGCTGGAGCTGGATTGACTATGAGTGACACACTGGATCTGGCCCGGGAGCTCATCCGACGGCCCTCCATCACCCCCGAAGACGGCGGCTGTCAGCCCTTGCTGCAGGACCGCCTGCATCGCGCGGGCTTCGCGGGCGAGACGCTGCAGTTCGGAGATGTCACCAACCTCTGGTCCCGGCGGGGCGGGAATGGCCCACTGCTGGTCTTTGCCGGTCACACGGATGTCGTCCCCACGGGGCCGGAAACCCGCTGGAACAGCCCCCCATTTGAGCCCACGGAACGCAACGGCCAACTGTACGGACGCGGTGCCGCGGACATGAAGGGCAGCCTGGCTGCCTTCGTCACGGCCTGTGAGCGCTTTGTGGTCCGGCATCCCGACCATGCCGGCTCGATTGCCCTGCTGATCACCAGTGATGAGGAAGGTCCGGCCGTGGACGGCACCGTCAAGGTGGTGGAGGCATTGCAGGCCCGAGGTATCCACATCGACTGGTGCATCGTTGGCGAACCGAGCAGCGAGACCCAGGTGGCGGATACAGTCAAGAACGGCCGTCGCGGCTCGCTCAACGGTCGCCTCTCCGTGCGTGGTGTGCAGGGGCACGTCGCGTATCCGCACAAAGCCCGGAACCCGATCCACCTGGCGCTCCCCGCCCTGCTGGAATTGACGTCGGAACACTGGGATGACGGCAACGACAGTTTTCCGCCCACCACATTCCAGATCTCGAACATCAACGCCGGCACCGGCGCCACCAATGTCGTTCCCGGCGAGGCGGAACTGCTGTTCAATTTTCGGTTCTCCACGGAATCCACTGCGGAAACCCTTAAACAGCGCACGGAAACCGTGTTGCAACGCTACGATCTGGACTACGAAATCGACTGGACCCTGTCCGCCCAACCTTTTCTCACCGAGGCCGGCGCCCTGGTGGACGCAACCCGGGCCGCGATCCGGGACATCACCGGACGGGACACCATCCTTTCCACAGCCGGCGGCACCTCGGACGGTCGGTTTATCGCCCCCACTGGGGCGCAAGTGGTGGAACTCGGCCCGGTGAACGTCAGCATTCACCAGGTGAATGAACACACCGATAGCGCCGGCCTGGATACTCTGTCCGCCATTTATGAGCGTATTCTTGAGCGGCTGTTAACCGGCGCTCAGGGCTGACCCCTCGAGATGCGTGCGGATTGCGGCGCAGAGGCATCGAACAACAGCCGGCAGGCGGCGCGCAGTGCGCGCACCGCCTCGCCGCGGCCGGACAATCCCAGCCGCTTTACGCACTGTGACCAGTCATTACCCTGCAGCAGACGAATGAGCACCGGCTCACGCCCGGAGACGGACTCGCCGCGTGCCACCAGGCCCGGAACACTGAACCAGGCCAGTTGTTCCAGGGCGGCAAGGCTCGCCTCCATGCTTCGGTCAGCAAAGGCGAACGCCATACCCTCCTCCCAGCAGCGCTCAGCGGGGACCGGCACGAACTCGCGGGGCGCCAGTAACGGCCAAAAGGCTTCAGGCTCCAACTCACGCAGGTAGTCCCGCGCCCAGACCGGCAGGCTGCGGCGATAACGGCGCAAGGCCTCCAGGCTAAGGGCATGCCCCGCATCACTGATACCCTGGACCACGAGCCCGGCATGTGCGGCACTGGCGGGATCGCGCCGAACCCCGACGTGGACCGGCGCATAGCCATTCCTGTACCAGAAACGCAACAGCGCGGGCTCAATGCCAAAGCTGGACCCGATAATGTCCATCTGCCGCCGACGTGCCCGATCATGGAAGGCATCCAGCAGCCGGGTGCCGATGCCACGTCGCTGCTGTAGCGGATGCACGGCAATACGCATCACGCGGCCTGCCCGGGCTGTTGCCGCCCCGGCAATACCCACATGCGCGCTCAGTGACTGCGCCAGCAGATGTCCATGGGGCCGGCGCTGGCCCCGCCAGATGGCCTGGGACAGGGTTTCGGACAAACCACCCTCTTCCGACGCCAGCAAGGCCCCCACTACCGCCTTGCCCTGCTCCGCAACCGCGACCGCCAGACCAGGCCCGTCCAGAAGGTTCAGCAGGTCAAAGGGTCGCGTGCGGTAATGCGCCTGAACCAGCAGACCGAACACCTGCCGCAACAGCCGCTCGTCCCGGGCCAGGGCATCGCGGTCCAGCCAGCGGATGCCGATCTGATCCCGATCGGCCACGGCCACGGTGTCCGCATCCAGCAGCAACAGCTGATTCACCAGCCGCTCCAGAGGGTCGCCCTGACGCCAACGGATGGGCTCCGTCAGTTCCAGCGCATCCCAGGCAGTAGCGTTCCGCGCCAGAATGTCGCGGAAACGCAGGGCGAAACCGCGTCCGGTTCCCTCATAACCATGTACCGTGCTGGAAAACACAGCCCGCGGATAACGCTGGAGCAGCCGTGTGAGTACCGCCAGGGGGATGCCTGCAGCCTCGTCCACCAGCAACAGATCAGCCGCGGGGCCATATTCCAGTAAATCCGCGGGCGGCACGAAGGGAAGCGCATCGGTGCCGACGCCCGCGTGCCGGTAAACAGCATCCACTGCCTGGCGTCTCGGCCCGGTGACGACGATGCGGGTGGCGCCCCCCCGCAGGAGTTCCGCCGCGGCCATTCCCAGAGCCGAGGATTTCCCGCGTCCGCGATCCGCCGTGATCACCAGCGGCCGCCTTGCGCGCCCCCGGGCCACCCGCCCTATCGCCCGTACGGCCTGCCGTTGGTCATCGGTGGGTCCCAGCTTCCAGGCCGGCGAAGACGTTGAAGCCACCGCCGGCGGCGCCGGGATCGCTCCTGGTCGCACGCGCACGATCTCGGGCGAGTCACTCAGGACGGAAATCAGGCGGCGCAGGTAGCGCTTGGTCAAGGCAGCGGCATCCACACCCTCGATGGCAATGCGCTGCTGCTGGGTATCCGGCAGCCGCAACCAATCCGGCGCCTCCGGCGTCAGTAACAGCAGCAACCCTCCGCCCTGCACCACCCCGGCCACGGCACCGAAAGCGTCGGGATCGAAGCCTTCCTGCGCGTCGAAAACCACCAGCCGGGCTTCCTGTCCCAGTTCCTGATATGCATGACGCGCCGGTCGGCCCTCGAACTCCGGAGCCGCTTCACCGCCGATCCAGACAGCCCGTCCGGAGGCGCTGTCCCGCGCCGCGGCCGCCATGGTGCGTGTCCAGCAAACGTGACCGCAGATGTGGATCAGGCTGCGATGGCCCTGCGCCCTATTGGCGGTCATCAGTCCGGCCGCCAGCGCCACCATGCGCGCGGTTTCACTCATGCCGAGCCCATTGCGTCGATGTCCACCACATGGGCGATACCTTCATGGCAAAACCATCGGACCTCGTATCCGCCCAACCGGGTGCCGTAGCGCCGGCCCTCAACCCCGTACTGGTAGGCAGGGCGAGGGTCCAACGCCAATGTTTCCCGCACCAGTTTCTCCAAGGCCTGGGCTTCCGCGCGCGGCAATACCGCCAGCACCCGACGTGCCGTTTGGTCGAACGTCACCTCCAATGCATCCGCGGGGCGATCAGCGAACTCTGGCGGCGCTACGGCCAGCCCGGGGCTATCTGAGTACGGAAGGTAGGGTTTGATATCCAACACCGGTGTGCCGTCCACCAGGTCGTGGTTGCCAATGAGAATCCCGCGCGCGTGTTCACCCGCCAACAGCCCCAGGTTCTCCACCACCGACAGGCCGATCGGGTTGGGCCTGAACGGTGAGCGCGTGGCAAACACCCCCATCCGCGCATTACCGCCCAGGCGCGGCGGCCGCACGGTGGGTCTCCAGCCCTGAGCGGCAGAGTGATGAAACCAGAACAGAACCCATAGGTGCGAGTAGTCTTCGATACCCTGCAGCGCCTCCGCCTGATCAAACCCTGGCTGTAACACCAGCTCCGCTCGCGCACTGGGCGCCAGCCCCGGCTGGCGTGGTGTGCCGAACTTCTGGCCGAAACAGCTTCGCACACGGGCGATGACAGGCAGTGGAGGCCCGTCGGCCCACGCGCCATGGGCGTCTTTAGTCATAATTCGTTCCAACTCCGATTTACAGGGAAAGGAAGCACTGACCGATAGTTTACCAGCAGCGAATCAGCGCCATGCCCGCTCCGCATGCAGCGCGCAGCAACATCGGTTCACGGAGTGGAAACGTGTTCCGGCGGCGACCCGCGCCGTGCAAGCCGAAACCAACATTCCGGCGCACCCTGTCATTGGCTTTCCACGGTATGGAAACCGTTTCCGAATATTGCTGAACGTGGCTGCTGACTGGGCTACAATTGCGACGGATTTTTACTCTCTATGCCAACATTCCGGAAGGAGGCAGCGGCCATGACGGACCGTGTTGAAGTTGCTGGATTAAAGGTTGCGAAGCCCCTGTATGACCTGGTGGCCAATGACATCGCGCCGGGCACCGGCGTTGAGGCTGACCACGTCTGGCAGGCACTCAGTGACCTGGTACGGGACCTGGGCCCGAAGAACCGCGAACTGCTGGAAAAGCGCGATGCGATCCAGGCGAAAATCGATGCCTGGCATTTGGAGCGCAAGGGCCAGCCCCATGACGCCGCAGCCTACAAGGCGTTTCTTGAGGAGCTGGGTTATCTCCTGCCCGAGGGTGATGATTTCCAGGTCACCACCCGTAACGTGGACGCGGAAATCGGCCAGATCGCCGGCCCGCAGTTAGTGGTCCCGGTGATGAATGCGCGCTTCGCACTGAACGCGGCAAACGCACGCTGGGGCAGCCTTTACGATGCGCTCTACGGCACCGACGCCATTGCCGAAGAACCGGGGCTGGAGAAAGGCAGCAGCTACAACCCCAAGCGCGGCGCCGTGGTCGTGGATGAAGCAGCCAAGATCCTGGACCTGGCCGCTCCTCTGGCCCAGGGCAGCCATCGTGATGCCACCGCTTATGTCGTGCGTGACGGCAAGCTGGTGGTCAGTCTGGCTGGCGGCGAGACCCAACTGCAGCAACCGGAAAAATTCGTCGGCTTCAATGGCGATGCCGGCGCGCCCAGCGCAGTGCTGCTGAAGAACAACGGCCTGCATCTGGAAATCCAGATCGACAAGAACCACCCCATCGGCAAGGATCACGCCGCAGGCGTGAAAGACGTGCTGATGGAATCCGCGGTGACGGCTATTCAGGACTGCGAGGACTCCGTGGCCGCGGTGGATGCCGCCGACAAGGTGGTGGTCTACCGCAACTGGCTGGGCCTGATGAAGGGCGACCTGGAAGAGACCGTGGAAAAAGGCGGCTCCAGCTTCGTTCGCCGGCTCAACCCCGACCGGGAGTATGTGACACCGGACGGCGGCTCCCTCACCCTGCATGGTCGTTCGCTGCTGCTGGTCCGCAACGTGGGCCATCTGATGACGACCCCCGCGGTGCTGGACGCAGAGGGCAACGAGATTCCCGAGGGCATGCTGGACGGCATGATCACCTCCCTGTGCGCCATGCATGACCTCAAGGGGACTGGTGCGCTGCGCAACTCCCGCGCCGGCAGTGTCTACATCGTGAAACCGAAGATGCACGGCCCTGAGGAAGTGGCCTTCGGCTGCGAAATCCTGAACCGGGTGGAAGACGCACTGGGTCTTGAGCGCCATACCCTGAAAATCGGTGTCATGGACGAGGAACGCCGCACCACGGTGAACCTCAAGGCCTGCCTGCGCGAAGCCCGCGAGCGGGTGATCTTCATCAACACGGGCTTCCTTGACCGCACCGGCGACGAAATCCACACCTCCATGGAACTCGGCCCGTTCAAGCGCAAGGAGGCCATCAAAAGCGAGCCCTGGATCCAGGCTTACGAGAACTGGAACGTGGACATCGGCCTGGAATGCGGTCTGCCGGGTCACGCCCAGATCGGCAAGGGCATGTGGCCCAAGCCGGACATGATGCGTGAGATGCTGGACACCAAGCTGGGTCACCCGAAGGCTGGCGCCAACACGGCCTGGGTGCCCTCGCCCACGGCGGCCACGCTGCATGCCACCCACTACCATCAGGTGGATGTGCACGCCGTGCAGGAAGAACTGCGCAGCCGCCCGCGGGCCAGTCTGGATGACATCCTGACCATTCCCGTGGAACAGAACCCGTCCTGGTCCGCCGAGGATATCCAGCAGGAGCTGGACAACAATGCCCAGGGTATTCTCGGGTATGTGGTGCGCTGGATCGACCAGGGTGTGGGCTGTTCCAAGGTCCCGGATATCAACGATGTGGGCCTGATGGAAGATCGCGCCACCCTGCGTATCTCCAGTCAGCACATCGCCAACTGGTTGCATCACGGCATCGTCACCGAGGACCAGGTGATGCAGACCATGAAGCGGATGGCCGAGGTGGTGGATCGCCAGAACGCTGGCGACGCCGACTACCGCAACATGGCTCCGGACTTCGATGGCAGCGTTGCCTTTGCCGCTGCCTGTGATCTGGTATTCAAGGGACGTGAACAGCCGAGCGGCTATACCGAGCCGGTGCTGCATCGCCGGCGCCAGGAGGCCAAGGCGAAGTTCGGCGGCTGAGACCGCCACCCAGCCTAAACAACACCCCGCCCCATGGCGGGGTGTTGTTCTATTGGAGCGCGCTCAAGCGCCCTGCACAGTAACCGTGATCTGACGATCATGGCCACGGGTGCGATGTTCCCAGAGCCAGATACCCTGCCAGGTACCCAGGGCCAACCGCCCCGCGGCCACCGGTACAGTCAGATCGCTGCGTGTGAGTACGGACCGTACATGTGCGGCCATGTCATCCGGCCCTTCCGCGTCATGCTCGAACAAGGGGTCACCGTCCGGCACCAGGCGGTTCATAAAGCGTTCCAGATCGCGGCAAACCGAGGGGTCCGCATTCTCCGAGATAGTCAGTGATGCACTTGTGTGGTGTACGAAAATGTGACACAACCCGGCCTGCACGTTGGCGGCATCCACCGCATCCATCACCGCAGCGGTGATTTCCTTTAATCCCCGCCCTTGCGTCCGCATACGTAATATCCGCTGATACATGCACTTACCCTTTGTTTGTTTGCTCCATTGCATGGAAAGGCGTCGCCACGGGCCTCAACGAGACCCACACAGTGTATCCAATGCATATTTCCTGACAGCCAACGCGGAATTCCGCTATATTGCATTGCAACATCCCGGACTGTTACCGTCATGTCCCGGGCACTTCCCAGACACTAACGGAGCATTTGCATGATTCCGATGCCGGCCGCAACACACCCCCTGTTCGACCCGTTCGGGCTGGTACGCGCCAGCCAGGAGTACTGGCGTGACAGTCTGGAGCGCAGCGTTCTGTATCTGGATGTGATGCATCAGCGCGGCAATCAGTACCTGGAGCACATGGCGCAGACCAAGCCCAATGTGCTGGGCTTTGAAGCTGAAGTGCTGATGGATGGCCGTGAGCTACCGCACCCGGTGAACTACGAGTTGCTCCGTATTCTGCCGCCGGACGGCGTGGAGGTGGACTTCGAGAAACGCCCGTTCGTGGTCGTTGACCCGCGCGCCGGCCACGGCCCGGGCATCGGCGGCTTCAAGCCGGACAGCGAGGTGGGTGTGGCCCTGCGGGCCGGCCATCCATGTTATTTCATCGGCTTTCTCCCGCACCCGGAACCGGGTCAGACCGTTGAGGACGTCATCGAGGCGGAAATCCAGTTCCTTCGCCACGTGATTGAGCGGCACCCGGACGTCTCCGAGAAGCCCATGGTGGTGGGTAACTGCCAGGCCGGATGGCAGATGATGATGGCTGCAGCCCTAGAACCCGACTGCTTCGGCCCCATCCTGATCGCCGGGGCCCCCCTGTCCTATTGGGCCGGGGACCGGGCCGGCGCGCCCATGCGTTACACCGGCGGCATGTCAGGGGGCAGCTGGATGACCGCGTTGGCCAGCGACTTGGGCAACGGCCTGTTCGACGGCGCATGGCTGGTGGACAACTTCGAGCGCCTTAACCCGGCCAATACGCTGTGGAAAAAGCAATACTATCTGTATACCCACGTGGACGACGAAGCCCAACGCTACCTGGAATTCGAGCGCTGGTGGGGCGGGCACGTTTACCTGGGCGCGGAAGAGATCCAGTACATCGTCGACAATCTGTTCGTCGGCAATCGTCTGTCCACGGCCCAGTTGGTGACCCGGGATGGTCGCCGTATTGACCTGCGCAACATCCGCTCGCCGGTGGTGGTGTTCTGCTCCCAGGGTGACAACATCACGCCTCCTCCGCAGGCGCTGGGCTGGATCCGCGACCTTTACGAGGGCGTGGAAGACATCACCGCGCATGACCAGACCATCGTCTATTGTGTGCATGACAGCACCGGGCATCTGGGCATTTTTGTATCCGGCAGTGTGTCCCGGAAGGAACACACTGAATTCACGGCCAACATGGACTATATCGACGTCCTGCCCCCGGGACTGTACGAAACCACCGTGACGCCGTCGGCAGAGCGCACCGAAGGCGAGACGCCGGAGCGGGACTATCTGCTGGAGTTCACGCCGCGCACCATTGAGGAACTCGACCGCGACCACATCCACCATCGGGTGGATGATGACACCCGGTTCGCCACCGTGGCGCGTATCTCCGAGATCAACCTGGGGCTCTACCGCTTGTTCCTCCAGCCCTGGGTTCGCGCCGGGGTCAACGAGCAATTCGCGGACTGGACCCGCCTGATGCATCCCGCGCGCCTGCGCTATCGGCTTTACAGTGATCGCAACCCGCTGATGTCGGTCATTCCGGCATTGGCCGCGCGTGTCCGGTCCGACCGCCAGGCCGCACCCGCCGATAATCTGTTCCGTACACTGGAGAATGCGGCCTCCGACCAGATCGTCAACGGTCTCAATCTGTTCCGGGATCTGCGCGATCAGGCAGTCGAGCACCTGTTCCTGGACATATACGGACAGCCGGTGCTTCAGGCGCTTGTCGGCCTCTACGGCGATGCCCACGTCCACCGCCGCCGGCCAGGGGCGGAACCGGAGCACCGCCGTTTCGTACAGCGACGCAAGAATGAACTGAGCGAACACATCGCCCAGGGCGGCAGTCATGAGGCACTGATGCGCGCCGTGATCTATGTGTTGGGTGGTTCGCCGGCAACGGATGAACGCAACTTCAAGCGCTTGCGTGCATCACGTGCCGAACTGGAACCGAGTGCTGATCTCGCCTCCTACAAGGACCTGGTACGGGACCAGTTCGCGATTCTCAAACTGGACCGTAATGCGGCCCTGGAAGCGATCCCGACCATGCTGGCCGGCGAATCCATAAAGGCCATCGACACCCACCTGGAGCACCTGGATCAGGTTGTGGCTGCCAGCGGAGAGCTATCCGAGCGGGCCGCCAGTCGCTACGAGCGGATCAAGGAGCTATTCGAACAGGCCAAGAAACGCCGGCGTCGCAAGGCCTGAACCCTATCAGGGGCATGTTGCCGACATGCCCCTTTCCCTCCCCCCTTCTCCGACGCCCTCCCGAGTCCGGTAAACACGCCGCAGCCCCATGGCCCTGGTTGTTGAAAGCTTGGCGAAACACTGATTTATTCCCGTGGTGCTCTGGCTTTGCAGCGGGTTCGGAGGCAAGGCGCGGCTCGCAGGCAATGGCCGTCGCCCTTGGCCAGAGCCGCAACGCGGCAACCGGATACGCTGCAAGGCTCCGTAGGGCGGACCATTCGCATGCGAATGGCTCCGCAGAGCATCATGGGAATAGATCAGTGTTTCCCTAGTAAGCTTGTGCAACACCGGTTTCACTGGAGGGACGCATGCAGCATACGCAGGAGCCTCGGGCAGCCGCTCCGCTGCACTACGGATGGATCATTGTCATAGTTGGTGTGCTGGCCGTGGTGGCAGCACTGGGTCTGGGGCGTTTCGCCCTCGGCATGCTGCTTCCCTCCATGAGCGAATCCCTGCCGCTGAGCTACGCGGAAATGGGCTTTATCAGCACCGGGAACTTCGTCGGGTACCTGATCGCTGTCCTAGGCGTTGGCCCGCTGGAAAGACGCTTTGGCGCCCGCACCATTGTCTCGGGCGGGCTGCTACTGGTGGGTGGCTCCATGGTCCTGGTGGCTTTCGCCCAATCGTTTCCGCAGGTTCTGTTCCTCTATTTCATCACCGGCCTGGGTAGCGGCTGCGCCAACGTGCAGATGATGGGCCTGGTCTCCCACTGGTTTGCACGGGACCGCCGTGGCCGTGCGGCCGGCTTCATGGTCAGCGGCAGCGGCTTCGGTATCATGCTCGCCGGCCTGATGGTTCCCTGGATCAACCAGGCCGCCGGCATGGAGGGATGGCGGACCAGCTGGCTGGTTCTGGGGTTGATTGCCCTGGTTTTAGCTGCCCTGGCGCTGGTGCTGGTCCGGAACCGGCCCGAAGACAAGGGGCTGCAACCGGTGACGTCACTTCCCGCCATGGCACCCAATGGCAATCAGACCACCCCCGGCGAACCGCCATCGCTTCCCGGCGGGCAAAAGACCCGGTTACTGCTCAACCTCGGCGGCATTTATCTGCTGTTCGGCTACACCTATGCCATCTATGCCACCTTCGTTGTGACCACGTTGGTACAGGAGTACGGGCTCCCTGAGGCCAATGCCGGGGTGTACTGGGCCTGGATCGGTTTCTTCAGCCTGTTCTCCGGCCCTGTGTTCGGTCTGCTGTCCGATCGCTGGGGGCGCCGCGAGGCGCTGATGCTGGCCTTCGCCGTTCAAGCCACATCCTATTCGCTGATTGCATTGGGAAGCGGCGTGACAACGGTCTATCTGTCCGTGTTCCTGTTCGGCATCGCTGCATGGGCCATTCCCGGCATCATGGCGGCGGCCACCGGCGACTACATGGGACCAAAACATGCGGCCAGCGCCTTCGGCCTCATCACCTTCCTGTTCGGCATCGGCCAAGTGGCCGGGCCGGCGATTGCCGGCATGCTCACCGAGTGGCAACGCAGCTTTGCAGGCAGTTACCTCATGGCGGCCGCGCTGGCGCTTGTGGCTCTGCTCTGGTGTCTGGTGCTGCGCCGCCCGCCCGAGACCCCGTGAATCAGCGGTAAGGCCCGCCGATCTGCTAGCCTTGCGGGACATGATCATCTCTTCAGGAGGACTCTCTCCCATGAACAGGCTGACTCGAACCCTCGCGGTGCCGACCGCCGCTCTGGCCTTGCTGCTGACCGGCACGGCCCAGGCCGACAACGTGGTGGACGAGACGGATACCGAGTACGAGCGAATCCGGCTGGTGCAGGTCGTCGGCAACCTGGAACATCCCTGGGCCGTCGCATTCCTGCCTGACGGCCGCAAGTTGATCACGGAACGCGCCCGGGGACTCTATTTGGTTGACGGCGGGGAGAAGACGCGCATCGAAGGCGTTCCGGATTTTCAGGCCCGTGGCCAAGGGGGGCTGCTGGACGTGGTGCTGCACCCGGACTATGACGACAACGGCTGGATTTACCTGACCTACTCCAAGGCCGATGGCAACCGCTCCACCCCCGCGCTGGCCCGCGCTCGCCTGGACGGCCACCGTCTTGCGGACGTGGAGGAGTTGTTTGAATCCAACGAGTACACCAGTCCAGGCCGGCACTATGGTTCCCGCGTCCTGTTCCTGGACGACGGCAGCCTGCTGATGACCATTGGCGACCGGGGCGCTGAGCCGCCGCGTGCCCAGGACACCCTGGACCATTCCGGCACCGTGGTGCGCCTGAATGAGGACGGCTCCGTGCCCGAGGACAACCCCTTTGTGGGTAACGATGCCTATGCACCGGAAATCTACAGCTACGGGCATCGCAACATCCAGGGCATCATCCAGCACCCCGAGACGGGGGAGGTCTGGGCCACGGAACACGGGCCACGGGGCGGCGACGAGTTGAATCTGATCGAACCGGGGAAAAACTACGGTTGGCCGACCGCGACCCTGGGGCGGGATTACCGTACCGAAGGGGAGTTCCCGGACGCCGAGACGCGGCGGCACGAGGATATGACGGATCCCGTGTTCGAGTTCCTGCCCACCCTGGCCCCCTCCGGTCTTGCGGTGGTCAGCGGCGACCGTTTTCCCGCCTGGGAAGGCAATCTGCTTGCCGGGGGGCTGCGTGCCGAGCGCGTTCTGCGGCTGGTGATCGAGGACCAGACCGTGGTTCATGCCGAAGAGCTGTTACACGGCGTAATGGGCCGCATCCGTGACGTCCGGCAGGGCCCGGATGGCCATATCTATGTGCTGAATGATGCGTCGGATGCCGGCCTGTACCGTCTCGAGCCAGCGGAGTAATCCCTTTCCGGCTGGAGTCCACAGCCCTGGAAGGATTCACTGGCGCGAGGCAGCCTGCCGATCCAACCACACCATCAGGCCCTGGGTGTTGAGCTGGACATCCAGGGCCAAAGCCTTCCGGATGGCGCGCTCCGGCCAATCCACGCCGTGCATGCGGAGTGCCCCGATAAACCAATCCTGCAGGTCCCCGGCGATACGCTGTGGGCGGGCATCACCTGCATCCGCATGGCGCCGCGCTATCTCCACATGCGCCTCCAGACCGGCATGCAGGTCGTCCGCCAGTCGCGGAATACCGGTGACCTCCCCGAAATGGGTCAGGTAGATGGCGGCAGGGTCCAGTGCGCAGAGCCGGTCAATGGACCGGTGGGCTGCATCCGGGTCGAAATGCACCGGGGAGGTGGTGGGCATGATAAACGGCCCGCGCTCGGTGTCGAAGTCGCGATATGACACACCAAAGGTGTCCCCCGAGAACACCACATCGGCTGCCTCGTCCAACATGCAGTAATGGTGGTTCGCATGTCCGGGAGTATCCAGGAATTGCAGCATACGCTGTCCCAGTGGCAGGCGGTCGCCATCCCGCACCACATGCACGCGCTCCTCCGGCACCGGAATCAACTCGCCGTAATGCCGGGCCATGGTCTCGGCGCCGTACACGGCCCGCGCCCCTTCGTACAGCGCGGAAGGGTCGATCATGTGGCGAGCCCCCCGGGGATGAACCACGAGAGTGGCATCCGGCAGCTGCCGCATCATCTCCCCGGCACCGCCGGCGTGATCCAGGTGCACATGGGTGACGCAGACGTACCGTACCTGGCTGCGGGCTAAGCCCTTCTGCGCCAGCGCCGACAGAATCACCGGCACCGAAAAGTTACTGCCCACATCCACCAGCGCCGCCTCGTTCCCATCCCGCAACAGATGGCACGCCGCCAGCATGCGGGTACCTGCGAAACGTGTGTCGATGGCGGTCACGCCGGAGGCATAGTCGATCATGGTCACATCAGACATACCTGAATCCTTGCTGATTGATGTTACGCATAACGAATACGTGCATCGCTGGAAGTTTCAAGCGTACACGACATTGCATAGGTCATGCCTCGTCACGATTTCCGCCAGCCTGCTTGATGATAACTGGATCACGGCGGCCGCCGCGGTTACTCTCAAGGGAAACACGGATCTGTTCCCAAGAGCCCATTCCAAGAACAAGAGATTGAATGACCATGACGTTCACTAACGCCCTCTCCCTGCGCACGGCCGTGACGGGTCTGGCCTGCGCCGCCCTGATGCTGGCCGCCCCTGTCCAAGCCGCAGACCAGGACGAGCAACGGGCCCTCTACAGCATCGGTTACCTGTTTGCAGAGCAACTCGGCGAGTTGGAACTGGATGAACAGGAGGCCGAAGCGCTGCTCGAGGGTTTTCGGGCGCGCCTGACCGGGGAAGCTCCCGATCATGACCCGCGGCAGGATATGGAGCTGATCAACCGCTTCATCACCGACCGCCAGGGCCAGGCCGCCGCCCGCATGCGGGACCGGGAACAAGCCTTTATCCAGGAATTCGTGGAATCCGGCGGGACGCTGACCGAATCGGGGCTCGCCTACACCATCATCAAGGAAGGCAGCGGCGACAAGCCGGCCGCCACGGACACGGTGGAAGTGCATTACGAAGGCCGGCTCACCACGGGTGAGGTTTTCGATTCCTCCCACGAGCGGGGGCAACCGGCCACGTTCCCGCTGAACCGGGTAATCGACGGCTGGACGGAAGGCCTGCAATTGATCGCTCCCGGCGGGAAAATCCGCCTGGTCATTCCTTCCGAGCTCGCCTATGGGGATCAGGGCTCTCCGCCCTCCATCCCGGGTGGCGCCACGCTGATCTTTGACATCGAACTGCTGGACGTCCACTAGGGAAGCGCTGAACCATTCCCTTGGCCCCGGAGAGGGCATCGCCCTCCCCGGACGCGCCGCCAGCGGGGGATCCCGACTGATGGTACTGAATGCGGCGGATCAGGGCGTCCGCCGGCCGCCTTTTCTGCTGTTGATCATTGTGCTGTGCGGCTTCGCGGGCACTTCCCTGTGGTTTGCCAGCAATGCGGTGATGGACGCCTTGCAGGCAGACCTCGGCCTGTCCAATGCGGATCTGGGGCACACCACTTCGGCAGTCCAGCTGGGTTTTATCAGCGGCACGCTGCTGTTCGCCTTTTTCGCCATTTCCGACCGCGTTTCGCCCCGGCTGCTGTTTCTGATCTGCGCCCTGGCCGGAGCTGTTGCCAATCTGGGCCTGGCCCTGTTGGCCCGGGACGCCGCCTCGGTCCTGTTGCTGCGGTTTCTCACCGGATTATTTCTGGCGGGAATCTACCCCGTGGGGATGAAAATCGCGGCGGGCTGGTTTCAGCATGACCTGGGCAAGGCCATCGGATTTCTTGTGGGGTCGCTGATGATCGGTACGGCGTTTCCGCACCTGTTACGAGGTCTGGGGCAGGATGTGCCCTGGGAGGTGGTGATCCTGTCCGTATCGGTGCTCGCCGCTCTGGGTGGTCTGTTGATGTACTTCGCCGTACCTGATGGCCCCCATCTCGCCCGCGGCGGGCGGTTTGACCCCAGGGCGCTGGGTGTGATTTTCGGTTCGCGTCGCTTCCGGGCATCCGCGTTCGGCTATTTCGGCCACATGTGGGAGTTGTATGCGTTCTGGGTTTTCGTGCCGGTGGTGCTCGCCGCCTATTTTGCGGGATCCCCCCTGAGCAACGGCGCCATCTCACTATGGTCATTCGCCATCATCGCCGCCGGCAGTATCGGCTGCATCGGGGGAGGCCTGCTGTCACTGCGCACGGGCAGTGCACCAGTGGCATTCTGGCAGCTGCTGGCCTCGGGTGTGTGCTGCGCCCTGTCGCCATTGCTGTTCCTGGCTCCTCCACCGGTATTCCTGGCCTTTCTGCTGTTCTGGGGCATTGTGGTGGCCGGGGATTCACCCCAGTTCTCCACACTCAACGCCCGCAATGCGCCCCCGCAACTGGTGGGCTCCGCGCTCACCATTGCCAACTGCATCGGCTTCACCATCAGCATCGTCAGCATTCAGCTGTTGAACGTGCTGGCAACAGGCCTGGACGCCCGTTACCTGTTCCTGCCCCTGGTGGTGGGCCCAATCGTTGGCCTAGCGGCCATGTTTACCCTGCTGCACCAGGAAACTGACTGACTCAGACTGGGCTGAATTCACCGCCCCACACTGAGAAACCAGGCAGCCAGGAGTCCCGCCAACGGTGCCAGAACCAGACTCACGGCGAGCCGGCGCCATACAAAAGCCCAGCCGATCATGGGTATCTCGAACGCCATCACCCGGTGCAGTGCAAGCACCGACCACGCTGTCAGCAGTGCGACCAGCTGCGGGGTTCCGACTCCCGCGCTGGCCAGCGCCATGGCCAGGGGAAACGTCACGATGGGTCCGCCGGGCAGCACCGCGCCCAGCAGCGACGCCAGCAGGATGCCCACGATACCGGAGGCGTCCCCGAGCAGCATGAGCATCCAGCGCTCGGGGATCAGTGCTGCGAGGAATCCCGCCGCCAGAAGGGCCACAGGCAGACGCACCAGCAACGGCCGCAGTTCCCGCCAACCCCCGGACAGCACCTCGCCATGGCGCACATCCTCCCGCCGGGACGCGACATAGATCACCAGCACCGTCAGTACGGCAACAGAGACGTAGGCAAGCAGCATCAGCGCCGATCCCGCCGGCGGAACAGCAGCAGCGTCAGATAGCCGGCAATAAAAGGCAGGGGCAGCGAGACCAGCAAACGCAGGAGCACAAACTCCACCCCGAAGAACGCGATTTCCCAGACGAATACACGCTGCAGACCCAGGACGCCCCAGGCCGTTACGTAGGTCACGCACACGGCAAGGCTGGCACCTGCGTGATACAAGCCAACCACCAGTGGGAAGGCGGCAAAGGGCCCTCCCGGCGTCAGTGTTCCCGCCACCGTGGCCAGCAGCAGGCCTCGGAATCCGCTCTCGGTTCCCACCCAGCGACGGGCCAGCGCCGGCGTCACCAGGCGCTGTACGTACGCCCCCATCAGCACAGCCATGACTACAATGGGCAGCACCAACAACAGGAGCAGCCCCGCATCACCCACGGCGGAGGCGAACCGGTCAGGCCCGTGCAGCACCCACAACGCGATGCCGGAAACCACGGCAACGATCACGAACAGGATGGTCATGCCGTCGATAAGCGGGATAGTGCGGCGCGGCTGATTCATCAACTTGACCATGTCATGAACTTCGCGCCGCATCATACACCCCTTGCTGCCCGGCTGCAGGCCACCGCCGCTCTGGCAGCCCGGGCTTGCACCTGACCGGCATCGGGCGGATGCTGGGGCCACGAGAACCGGCCAGCAGGGCGGCCATGAAGGAGGAAGCGACGTGGGCATCGCACTGGCATTGCACGTACTGGCATCCACCATTTGGGTGGGTGGGATGTTCTTCGCGTATATGGCCCTGCGACCAGTGGCGGCGGATTTGCTGGAACCACCGTTGCGTTTACGGCTGTGGTCCCGCGTGTTCCGGCGCTTCTTCCCGTGGGTCTGGTTGTCGGTGCTCCTGCTGCTGGCCTCGGGCTTCTGGATGCTGTTCGCCGTTTATAGGGGCATGGGCGGAGTCGGGGGCCACGTGCACCTCATGCTATTGTTGGGCCTGGTGATGAGCGCCATCTTCGCGTACATCTGGTTCTGGCCCTACACAGGCCTGCGTGCCGCGGTGGCCGCCGAAGACTGGCCCACCGGCGCGGCGCGACTCGCCACCATCCGCCGGTTGATCGCCACCAATCTGACCCTGGGGCTGCTGGTCATCGCCATCGCCATCCTGGGGAAGTACTGATCAATTGCCATAAATGACTGAGGAAGCGCTTCCCTAAGCGTTTATCGGCGGGTTGCTTGAATGGAGTGCCCCTGCCCGGCGTGGAGAATCAATACACCGGCCTCGTCGAAATCAAAACGCACGACATCTTGCAGCAGTTCAAGAAAACGTGACTCCTGTGCCATGACCTCGGGGGCACAGGCCATCCGGGTAGAGGCAAGGCCTGATACCGTTAACCCCTCACCACTCAGGGCATAACTGCCCATATAGCTGTTGCAAGACGACCGCCCGCCAATATGCCCGGACTCGGAAAACACGATGGTGGCGGTGCTGCCCTCCAGCGGCTTGCTGCCATCGATCTCCACCACCCCCCAGCTGTTACCCAGCAGGAGGCTCGCGGGCTCCCCGGCACAACCAGGCAACGGGGTCCCATCCAGCACCAACTCCGCCTCCATCGGATAAGGCATGCCGGTCATGCTGTCCCGGCACAGGGACTCACGGACCCACAAGGCAACCGAGACCCCATCCCGTTGCCCCGAAAACCGCCAACCACCGTGGTCCGCCCGCGGATCCGGTGGTGGCATGCTGAGCCGGGTTGCACCGTAATCGGCTGTAAGTTCGAGCTTTTCCCTACCCAAATCCACCCGCCAGCCCGGCTCATTACCCACCGCCCGGAACTCCTCAGGTGGCGGATCTTCTGGGTTGACCGGCAAGGCGCACGCGCTCACCAGTAACGTCAGGGCAGCCGCCAAAATCCCGTAACGACCGCGCTTCATCCAGGCTTCAAGAAAGCGCTGATCCATTCGCATGGTGCTCTGCGGAATCATTTAGTACGCCTCGTCCAGTACCAGCAGCATAGGGCCCATGGGGCGCAGCGCGTCCAACCGGCCGGTTTCCGGTAGAAACAGGCTGGACATGCTCCCATCGAGAAACAGCGCATTGTCGCAGGCAAGCTCATCACGGAACAGGCGCGCGAAGGTGTGGAAGTTCACCGGCTGCTCGGTAATGGCAAGGACGACCGTGTGCGGATCCCGGACTCCGACCCCGTTACGACGCTTCAGGGACAGGCTTTCCGGTAACAGGCCGGGATGCAGTTCCCCGTCGATCACCAGCATCGGGCCGGATTGCGTCGCGTAATCCGGCGTTACCTCCTGTTGACGGAAAGCCTCGCTCTCGGTGACCGCCGCACGACCTTCCGTGAGATGGAACACGCCGTTCGGTTTCAGGTGGAAGTTGCCGGGGCCGTCCGTGGTGATAAGCCTCTGATACTCCTCCCCGTTCTCGATATACAGGCCGATCGGGGCGAGGTTGGCGTTGAACATGCCAGCATTCATGCCAAGCCGAATGGTCTGACCATTCAGTTCCCTGGGCAGATTGCGGAAGCTGGCATACGGCCGCCCATCATCATCCTGCCAGACCAGCCGCATGTCATGCTGACGGAGATCCACGGTACAGACGGTAAACGGCGCGCCCTCGAACACCAGGCGTTCGCACAACTCCCCTGCAAAAGCCCTTGGCCCCACCATGAGCAAAAGCAGGGTAAAGAAAGCCAAAGTTCTCCTGCTCACCCTGCCGGGAAACATATCCATCCTTCCAAAAGCATCACCATGTCTCAGCGCCGATACGCGACCGGTCAGCCAGGCGCGCACGCGCAGGCACGGTGGTTGCCCAGGCCGGGGACTACAACACCTCATCCCATGGAGGATGGTACGGCGCCGGGTCAGCGGTCAAGATATCCCTCATGCGAGGGAAACAGGGATCTATTCCCATGACGACCAGAGTGCTGAAAGCTGCGAAAGCCACGGGTTATACTCTTGCGTCTTCCGGGTTGTCCACAGGGAGATGCAAAGCAAATGAACACGGTTGGTCACCGGGTCACGCCCGAGTACATCAGCCGCGGACAGCAGATCATCACCACTGTCCGTTCGAAGTATCAGGATATCCTCGTTGCCCACGATCCGGAGTACGGCCATGTGCTGTATCTGGATGATGATCTCCAGGTTGCCGAGTCGGACGACGCCTACAACAAGGCCATGGTCGACCCCATTGCGGAGGCCGGCCTGCTGGATCATGTCCTGATTCTCGGCGGTGGCGACGGCGGCGTACTGCACCGGGCGCTGAACCGGGGTGCCGGTCGGGCGACCCTTGTGGATATCGATGGGGAAGTGATCAGCCTGTCGCGTCGCTATCTTCCACGTTTATGCCAGGATGCCTTCGATGACCCCAGGGCGCAGGTCATTGTCGGTGACGCCTTCACGTGGTTGGACGAAGGCCGGGAGGCCCCCTATTCCGCGATTATCTATGATCTGACCATGGAGCCGGTACGCGCTGGTCAGACCCGGCTGGAATTCATCGATGAAATCATCCGCCGCATGCGCGATCGATTGAAGCCGGATGGCATGATCACCATGCAGTGCTGCAGCGGCCACGACCCCCAACTCGCCACGGAGATACGGGATGCCTTGGAGCGAACATTCCGCCAAGCCGAACAGCGTTCGGTGACCGTGCCATCCTATTGGGAACCGTGGCTGTTCGCCTCGGCCCAACTGTGAGCGGGCCTGAGCCGCCGCTCAGGCCCGCCCCGGCTCGAACGCGGTATCCAGAAGCAGACCCCAACGCCGGTCGTAGAAGGGATCCGGGGCGTCCGCCACCAGATAGCGGATATCCCGACCGTCATACTGCAGGAAACTGCATTCCTGCCAGCGCCCTTCCAACTGGCCCAGCACGAAGGCGGCCTCCCGTTCCGCCGGCCCGTAGCAACCCGGATCACAGTCCAGTACCAGCACAGGTGCGGCGGATTTCTCGGAATACCGGGTCTCCAACAGCCACGCCTTGCGCACGCCGGGCAAGCCCGCAAACAGCGTGGTCAGCGCCGACACGGGCTCGGCTGGAAGCGGGTCCGGCGAGCCCAGATCCAGTTCCGGATCCCCCGTTTCCACTTCACCGGGCCGACGTGGCTCCCGCGGCAATTCACCGGTGAGCAGGTTGGTCACCTCGTCTGGGCTGAACGGCTGCCCGTCCTCGGAACGCGGGTTCAAGTACAGAGACATGTTCTTGGCCAGACCAAACAGTTCTCTTCCGGACAGACCCAGCACCTGTTCATCCGCATCAATGGACTCCCGCAGCACCTCCAATGAGGTGAAAAACGGGATCACCGCCTCACCATCCGGTGTTTCCCATTGCTGCAGGGCGACCCGCTGTTCTCCATGATCCCCGGAGGCGGGACCGGAGCCGATCACATAGACGCGGGATTCCAGCAACACCCGGTAAAACGCCGGACGATGCCCCGGGTCGCGCCGCGCCAGGCGCAGCAAGGTTTCCAGGCGGTTATGCTCATTCGGTGTCATGCCGCATCCTCCTTGCCGTCTCTCTCACAGTATGCAGCCGCAACAGTGTTGGAAACCAGCCCGGAAGCAATATTGCGGGCATCGTCATTCCGCATTGGCGCTGCGCCACTCGCCGCCGCCCGGCAGAAGCAGGTTGAGCAGGATGGCCACGAGGCTGCAAAGCGCAATGCCTTCCAGACCAAGCGTGCCGCTGCCGAAGCTCATGCCGCCGATACCGAAGACCAGAGTGACCGCCAGAATCACCAGATTCCGGGCTTCGGACAAGTCCACCTGATGGCGCACCAGCACGTTCAGACCGACCACGGCGATGGACCCGAACAGCAGGCACAGGATGCCACCCATAACGGGACCGGGAATCGCCAGCAGCACCGCACCGAACTTGCCCACGAAGGCGAGCACGATTGCGGTGACGGCAGCCCAGAGCATCACATTGGGGTTGAAGTTACGGGTGAGCATCACCGCGCCGGTAACCTCGGAGTACGTCGTGTTGGGCGGCCCGCCCAACGATGCAGCCGCCGACGTGGCCAGGCCGTCGCCAAGCAGCGTGCGGTGCAGCCCCGGCTTTTTCAGGTAATTCTTGCGCGTGATATTGCCAATGGCCAGCACATCGCCCACGTGCTCGATGGCGGGCGCGATCGCCACCGGCACCAGAAACAAGATTGCCCCCCAGTGAAGTTCCGGCGCCGTGAACGCGGGCATGGAGATCCATGCGGCCTGACCGACTGTGCTGAAATCCACCACACCGAAGAACAGCGCCACAACAAACCCGGCCAGCACGCCGAACAGAATCGGGATCAGCCGGAAGATGCCCTGCCCCAGCACCGCAACCAGAATCGTGACAGCCAGCGAAATCATCGAGATGGTGATAGCGACCCCGTAAGGTATCAGCTGTTCGGCGCCATCACCGGTGCGCCCCATGGCCATGTTGACCCCCACCGGAGCCAGCGATAACCCGATGACCATGATCACCGGAGCAATCACCACCGGCGGCAGCAGTCGGTCGATAAAGCCTGTTCCCTTCAGCTTGACCAGACCGGATAACAGAATGTAAACCAGACCCGCGGCCATCAATCCGCCCATGGTGGCCGGAATCCCGTAGGCGGCCGTGGATGCCATGATCGGTGCGATGAAGGCAAACGACGAAGCGAGGAAGATCGGAATCTGCCGCCCCGTCACCAGATGAAAGATCAACGTACCGATGCCTGCGGTGAACAAGGCCACACTGGGATCAAGACCCGTGATCAAGGGCATCAGCACCAGGGCACCGAACGCCACAAGCAGCATCTGAGAGCCGGTCAACGCCTCGCGCCAGATAGCTTCCCGCGAACTGTCCTGCATGATTGCTCTTCCTTCTTTTGAGTGCGCGCGTAACCTTATTGACGCAACCGGCACACGTCCAGTCCAAGTCATGGCCGGTCATTGGCATTCAATGCAAAAAAACTTGGCAATTCGCTCCAAGGCGCGCTACAGTAGCCCTCGCAGTGTTCCTCCTGTAGTTGCCCGGCAGTACCGACCCTTCATGGCAGTCACTCCCGAGTAAGTTCTTCAGGTTTACCTGCACAACCCGTGATTCAGTCACTTTACTTAGGAGTAGATAATCCATGATGACTGGTACCGTTAAGTGGTTCGACGACGCCAAGGGCTTCGGTTTCATTTCCCCGGAAGACGGCAGCAAGGACGTGTTTGTCCATCACTCCGCCATTACGGGCTCCGGTTTCAAGAGCCTGGCCGAAGGCCAGCGTGTTGAGTTTGAAACCCAGAACACCCCGAAGGGTCTGGCCGCTGCCAACGTGAGCCCGCTCTAAAGAGCCGCGTTCGCGAGTAGCGTAAAAAACACCCCGCCACGGCGGGGTGTTTTTGTTTTCGGCCCCGTTCCCGGCCTATCATGGGGCGAGTGATGGCAACACCACCGGGAACCATCCGCCATGACCACGCGTAAAACCCTCCTCGTCGTCGCCCATGCCCCCTCTCCAAACACTCAAAAGCTGGTTGGCGCGGTGCTGCGGGGTGCCCGTCATCCGGACATTGAAAACGTGGACGTCCATCATAAGCCCCCATTGGAAGCCGGTCCGGACGACGTACTAGCGGCCGACGCCATCATCCTCGGCACCACCGAGAACCTTGGTTACATGAGTGGTGCACTGAAAGATTTCTTTGACCGCAGTTACTACCCTTGCCTGGAAGAAACCCAGGGGCTGCCCTATGCGCTGTTCATCCGTGCGGGGCACGACGGCACAGGCACCCGCCGGGCAGTGGAGACCATCGTCACCGGCTTGCGCTGGCGGGCCACACAGGACCCACTGATCTGCCGCGGGGAATTTTCCGAGGATTTTGTCTCTCAGTGCGAAGAACTGGGCATGACTATGGCGGCCAGTCTGGATGCCGGCATCATCTAAAAGCTAAAGCCCCTGATCTCGGGCAGCGGGCGGTTGCTCGGCCTAAGGAAGCACTGATCTATTCCCATGGTGCTCTGGCTTTGCAGCGCGGGAATAGATCAGTGTTTCCTTAAGGGTACACGGGGGCGCGCAAGGTTCATGTTAGACTGCGCGCCTGTTCCGCACTGTGTACCAACATGACCACCGAGGATCTGACCCGCGACAGCCTGGGACGCACCCTGTTCCGCATGACCTGGCCGATGCTGTTCGGGGTCTTGTCTCTGCTCGGGTTCCAGCTGGTGGACAGCGCCTTCATCGGTCAACTCGGGGTTGAGCCGCTGGCTGCACTGGGATTCACCATCCCCGTTCAGCAACTGATTATCGGGACGCAGGTCGGCCTTGGCATCGCCACCACCGCCATTATCGCCCGGGCGTTGGGCGCCGGGGATCAGGCGAGAGCGCGTCGACTGGCCGGTCTGGTCCTGTTGTGTGGCGCATCCGGTATTCTGCTTCTCTGCCTGACGCTGTGGGTGCTGCGCGCACCCCTCGTTCTTACCCTTGGGGCCGAATCATCCCTCCTCCCGCAAATCTCCCGGTACTGGGCCCCTTGGCTCCTGAGCGCCTGGATCGGCGCCCTGCTCTATTTCTGCTACAGCGTATCCCGCGCGAATGGTGACACGCGCACCCCGGGTCTGCTGATGGTGACCACAAGCCTGATCAACCTGGCGCTCGACCCTTTGTTCATTTTCACCTTCGGCTGGGGCATGGCAGGAGCGGCCTGGGCCACTGTTGCGGCGTTCTCCACAGGCCTGGTGTTGATTTTGCCCCAGTTACTGAAACGCGACTGGATCTCCTTTGACCTCGCCGGCGCTGACCCTCGTGCAGCGCTGAAACAGTTGGCAACCACCGCGGGACCTGCCACCGTGAGCCAGTTGCTACCCCCGCTTTCGGCCATGTTGGCCACCACCCTGGTTGCAGGGTTTGGTTCCACGGCGGTGGCGGCCTGGGGGCTTGGCACCCGGCTGGAATTCTTTTCCATCGTGGTGGTCCTGGCCCTGACCATGTCGGTACCACCGATGGTCAGCCGTCTGCAGGGTGCCGGCGAGTTACAACGCATCCGTGAACTTGTGCGCCTGGCCGTTCGCTTTGTCATCGTCTGGCAACTGGCCGTCGCCATCGTCTGGCTGCTGCTGTCCGACCCGTTAAGCCGCCTGCTGAGCGAGGACGCCGGTGTTGCCGGGCTGCTGCAGGACTATCTGCTCCGCGTGCCGCTTAGCTACAGCGGTCTAGGCGTGTGCATGCTCATGGTGTCCGTCTGTAACGCGTTGGGGCTGCCGTTAAAGGCATTGATAGCGGCCACTGGCCGCCTGTTCGTCTGTTATTTGCCCGCCCTGTGGCTAGGATCACAACTGGCAGGGCTCAATGGTCTGTTCACCGGGGCAATGTTGGCGAACCTGGCGGCGGGCCTGCTGGCCTGGACCATTTATCGACACGCGACAGCCGACTTCGACCATGCACCAAGCCCGGAGACACGGGATGCGCGTTCATAAGGGCCGGTGATCAGGCGCATGTCCGTTACTGACGGTATGCCCAGCGCAGAACCGCATCCTGAACGGCTTCACCGCGGCCACGATGCGCCTCGGGCCCGTTGACCAACACCACAACAATCAGATCCCGGCCGCTGGCGGTGCGCACGTAGCCCGCAATCGCGGACACATCATCCAGCCGCCCGGTCTTCAGCCGCATGCGACCGGTCTCCTCCGCATCCTGAAACCGCCGCCGCACGGTGCCGTCCAGACCGGCCAAGGGAAATGAGGCCAGGTATTCCGGCGCGAACGGACTGCGATGGGCCTGCTGCAACAGGGCAGCCACCTGGTTTGCGGTGGCCCGATTGGTACGGGACAGGCCTGCCGCGTTATCCAGTATCAGGCCATCCGTATCCAGGCCCTGCTGTTCCAGCACATCAAACAGTGCCCGCTCCCCCTTGCCCTGGGTGGCCGGCTCGCCAAAGGCTTCCACACCAAGCGCCAGTTTGAAGTGACGCGTCATCACGTTGTTGCTGTATTTGTTGACCACGCGGAGCAGGTCTCCCAGAGGGCGGGACTTGTGGACCAGCAGGGGCTCCGCCTGGTCATCGCGCCAGACGTCCTCGCGCCACCCTCCGGAGAAGCGCCCACCCAGTTGCTCCCAGTAGAGCTGGAACAGCCCGTGCGCATAGTCGGGGGGCGGCACAGCAACCCGCAGCAGGCGAAACCGGTCACAGGTCCGCGCGTAGTGCCCCTCCAGGACAACCTGCCCTTCCCGGGGGACGGCATAGCTCACACCGCGCTGGAAACCACCGCAGGCGCCGGAGGCCGGCCGCAAACGGTTTTCCACTGACAGGCCGGGCAGCGGCGGCTCGGGTTGCACCCGCACCGCATCACGCTCCGCATCCGGTTCAATGAAAAACTGCAGCGCATTGAAATTGACCAGCAGCGGATGCGGCGGCTGGTTGTATGCCCGATGCGGCTGATTATCGAAGGCTCCCGGATCTTCAGGCGCCAGGGCGTAGTGACTGTTGTCGAACACCAGGTCGCCGCGGATCTCGTGAATGCCCAGGCGGCGAATCTCGCCCACCAGTTTCCAGAACTCCTCGTTGACCAGGAAGGGGTCGCCGTAGCCTTTGATCCACAGGTCGCCATCCAATACACCATCCCGCGGCGCCTGCCGGGTATATACCTCCGTTTTCCAGCGATAAGCAGGCCCCAGCGCTTCCAGGGCCGCGAAGGTGGTGAACAGTTTGCTGATCGAGGCCGGATTGCGCGATCTGTCCGCCGCATGCGCAAGCAGTGGCTCGCCGCCATCCACCGGTTGCACCAACAGACTGACCTCATCGGTGGAGAGTTGCTGCCACTCCAGCACCTGGGCAATGGGCGCGGGAAGTGAGGCGCTACCGAGCGACGGCATCAGAAGCATGCAGACAACAACAGCAGTGATACGCAGGGAGACGGCCATGTAGGGCTCCGAAAAATTCATACCAATACAGTCACACTGATTGCTGCATCCTGCGCCTTCAGCGCCCTGTGGTGCGCCGGCGCACACCACGCACGGGCTCGGCCCGAAGTGGATCATCTGGCCAGGCGTGTTTGGGGTAACGCCCCCGGAGTTCCTTCCGGACGTCATGGTAACCGGCTTTCCAGAAACCGGGGAGATCCTGTGTGATCTGGACGGGCCTCCCTGCTGGTGACAGCAGGTGCAGCAAGAGCGGAACCCGGCCCCGGGCCACCGTCGGCGACTCCGTACAACCGAACAACTCCTGGAGACGGACCGCCAGCACTGGCACATCTCCAGCGCCGTAGTCGATGCGGATCCGGGAACCCGTGGACAACTCCCAATGCGTGGGCGCTTCCTGACGCAGCCTGCGTCGCTGCGGGAAATCCAGCAAGGACTCCAGCGCCGCCCTTAACGGAAATGCCTGCAACCCGTCCAGGCTGCGGATGCCGGACAGGAATGGAGCGCACCAGGTTTCCAGATCCTCCAGCAAACCCGCGTCATCCAGGTCCGGCCACTTTTCCGGCTCCAGCTCCCGGAGCAACGCCACCCGCGCCTGCAATTGCCGCGTCTCCCGGCACCAGGGCAACAGATGCAGGCCGCGCTCCCGCATGGCTTCCAGCATCAGCATCTGCACGGCTTCCGGCCCAGGTGTGGGCAGCGCCTTCTCCTCCAGCACCAGGGCCCCAAGCCGCAGTCGCCGCCGGGCCTGGACGCGCCCGGATGCAGGCACAAGCTGAACCTCGTCCTCCGTCCGCAGTTGATCCGCGAACGCCTTTCGGATGCATGTTTCGTCCACCGGGGCTGCCAGCCGGATCCGTGCTTCCTCGCCGCTGCCCTCCAGATGGGCCGCCACCAGCATGGGGGCAAATCCCAGCGGATCTTCCGGTGGCAACCAGGCCCCGCGCCCGTTCCTCAGCAAAAAACGACCGTCCTGTCCGGATCGTCTGCTCGCCACCCGGTCGGGATAGGCCATGGCCAACAGCTGCCCCACCGGCCCCTCGCGGCTTGGGCGGCCGGGTTCACAGCCGAGGCGTTGCGCGAACCGGCGTGCCAGTTCCAAGACGTACCGTGCCCGCCCCTGGCCACCTTCCAACGCCCGCAGCCGTGCCGTCATATCGCTGCCCGCATCGGGCTCGGCCGCCAGCAGATCCCGCTCACTGAGCAGGGCCGCCAGACAGCAGGCAAGCCAGCCCTGGCCAAGCGCCCTTCCTTCCAGGAGCAGATGAGCGAGACGGGGATGCACACCGAGCCGACCTGCCTCCGAACCTTGCGGCGTCAGCCTGCCGTCGCCATCCAGGAAACCGAGCCATCCCAGCAGATCGGTCGCCTGATTCCAGCTGGCCCGCGGGGGAGGATCCAGCCAACACAGGCTCTCCGGCTCGTGAACACCCCAGCAGGCCAGTTCCAGCACAAGCGGTGCCAGGTCAGCACGGGTGATCTCAGGCGCGGCAAACGGTTGCAGACGAGCCTGTTCCTCAGCCGACCATAGGCGGTAACACACTCCCGGCCCCTGTCTCCCTGCCCGCCCGGCGCGCTGTTCCGTGGACGAACGCGCAATGCGCTGGGTGATCAGTCGACTCATGCCACTGGCGGTATCGAAACGACTGCTCCGTTCCAGCCCCGCATCCACGACTACCCGGATGCCGTCGATGGTCAGGCTGGTTTCCGCGATATTGGTTGCGAGAACCACCTTTCGCTGCCCCGGTGGTGATGGCGTCAACGCCTGGTCCTGGGCCGCAAACGGCAGATTCCCGTAAAGGGGCAGAAGCGAGACATCATCCCCGACACGGCCAGTCAGCAACTGCATCACCTGGGAGATCTCCCGCTGGCCTGGCAGGAACACCAGTGCCGATCCGGTTTCTTCGGCCAAGGCTTCCTGCACCACGGCGGCAACCCGCCCCGGCAGGCCCGTGCCACGCCCTCCCGGACGGTAGCGCACGTCCACCGGATGGCTGCGCCCTCGGCTGGTAATGACCGGCGCCTGCTCCAGCAATTCGGCCACCCGCTGCCCGTCCAGAGTGGCTGACATGACCAGCACCCGCAGATCCGTACGCAAGCTCTGCTGGCTGTCCAGCGTCAATGCCAGACCGAGATCCCCCTGCAGGCTTCGCTCATGGAATTCATCGAAGATCACCGCCCCGTAAGCGGCCAGTTCCGGGTCATCCTGCAGCAGCCGCGTCAGCACACCCTCGGTGACCACCTCGATACGCGTCTCCGTGCTCACGCGTGAATCCAGCTTTACACGGTACCCAACTGTTTTTCCTATATTTTCTCCGAGCTTTTCACTCATGAATCGGGCTGCTGCACGGGCAGCCAGGCGACGTGGCTCCAGCATGACCACGCGGCGGCCGCCGAGCCACGGCTGGTCCAGGAGCGCGAGGGGCACACGCGTGGTTTTACCGGCCCCCGGTGGCGCCTGCAGCACCGCCCGGTTTCCGTCGGTGAGCGCACAGAGTAGTTCCGGAATCACACGTTCAACTGGAAGCGACATGCGCGACATGGCCCTCTTAACTCTGCCTTGCCCGGGTGGAACGTCAGGGGAGTCAGCATACCCGGGATCTCCGTTTTTCGTGACAGACACCTCACCGACGGGGCACACTGGGCAAAAAAGATGACACATCAACTTGAACAACAACCCGCAGGAGATCTTCGGTGGACTTCGAAACCCTTGATTACAGCGTCTCGGATCAGATTCTGACCCTCACACTCAACCGGCCGGACCGCATGAACGCGTTCAACACCGTCATGCGGCGCGAATTGATCGCCGCCTTCGATGCCGCCGACGCCGACGACTCGGTGCGCGTCATCGTCATCACCGGCGCTGGCGAACGGGCATTCTGTGCCGGCGCTGACCTGGAGAAAGGAGGAGACACGTTCAATCGCGACAAGCGTGCGCAGGAGGAAGATCTGGAGGGCGAGCGCGACGGTGGCGGCACCGTGAGCTTGCGTATCTATGACAGCAAGAAACCGGTTATCGCGGCCGTGAACGGCGCTGCCGTGGGCGTGGGGGTCACCATGACCCTGCCCATGGATATCCGCATGGCCTCGACCAAGGCCCGCTTCGGCTTCGTGTTCGCCCGGCGTGGCATCACCATGGAAGCCTGCTCCAGTTGGTTCCTACCCCGCCTCGTAGGCATCCAGCAGGCGACGGACTGGGTGTACACCGGGCGCGTGTTCAATGCGGAAGAGGCGTTGAAGGGCGGCTTGGTCCACAGCCTGCATGAACCTGATGAACTGCTTCCCGCCGCCTATCGCCTGGCACGGGAAATCGCGGATAACACGTCCGCTGTCGCCACCACTCTGAATCGCCAGATGATGTGGCGTATGCTCGGCGCCGATCATCCAATGGAGGCACACAAGATTGATTCACGGGGCATCGCCTACATGGGGCGGTCTGATGACGTCAAGGAAGGGGTCTCCGCCTTCCTCGAGAAACGCCCCGCTGAGTTCCGGATGCGGCCGAGTGAGGATCTTCCTGATTTTTATCCCTGGTGGGACGACCGGCCCTTCGAATGACCGCTCGCTGAATCAGCAACTTCATTGATACGGTCTATTAGAACGATAGGCCGTATAGGGTTTCGCTTCGGCTTATGACGGTCTAAGGTTGAAAAGAAGTTTCTGGGGTCTGCACCCTAGGCCCTGAATAACAAGCACAAAATGGATGACAGCGCCTGGAGGTTGTAATGAGTGATCGTTCAATGACGAAGTCCGGCGTGGAGAGTGGCGGCGTCGAACCAAGTGGCATCATTCATGAACTGCTGAGCAAGGCGGATATTCAGGTTGGCGGCGACCGTCCCTGGGACATGCAGATCCATGACCCCAGTGTCGCCGAACGCGCCATGGCGTATGGCAACCTGGGCCTGGGCGAAGCCTACATGGACAGGCAGTGGGATGTGGAGCGGCTGGACGAGTTCTTCTACCGGCTCATACGATACCGGGTCCACGAACAGGTCCAGCCCTTCCGCCTCATCTTTCACTCCCTCCGCGCCCGCCTCCTCAACCTGCAGACCGCCCGCCGCTCCTGGCAAGTAGGCGAAGCCCATTACGATCTTGGCAACGACTTCTACCGGGCCATGCTCGACCGCCGGATGACCTACACCTGCGGCTACTGGAAAGAAGCGGAAACACTGGAGCAGGCGCAGGAACACAAACTCGACCTGATCTGCCAGAAGCTGCAGCTGGAACCTGGCATGCGGGTCCTGGACATCGGCTGCGGCTGGGGCAGCTTCATGGGCTATGCCGCGGAGCATTACGGCGTTGAATGCGTTGGGGTGACGATCTCCCGGGAGCAGGCGGCGCTGGGTGAATCCCTGTGCGCCGGGCTACCGGTTGAATTCCGTTTACAGGATTACCGCGAGTTGAATGAGCAGTTCGATCGTGTCGTCAGCGTGGGCATGTTCGAGCACGTGGGGCGGAAGAATCACCGCGCATTCATGGAGACGGCAAAACGCTGCCTCAAGGAGGACGGGCTGTTCCTACTGCACACCATTGGTAAGAACGTACGGAACAGCACCCCTGACCCCTGGATCGACAAGTACATCTTCCCCAACGGGGATTTGCCGGCCATGGGCCAGATCAGCGACGTATGTGAGGATCTGTTCGTCATTGAAGACGTACACAATTTCGGTGCTGATTACGACCGCACGCTGATGGCCTGGCATGCGAACTTTGAGGAGGCCTGGCCGCGCTTCCGCGACCAGTACGGCGAACGCTTTCAGCGCATGTGGCGCTATTACCTGCTGAGCTGCGCGGCGGCCTTCCGCGCCCGCTCGATTCAACTGTGGCAGTATGTCCTGGCGCCGCAGGGCCTGGTTGGTGGTTATCGGCGCCCCGCTATGTGATGGGCGCCGATACAGCCTCCCGATGGTCTGCCCGCTACCAGGTACCGGTATTCTCCATCGATGCCCAGGGTTCTTGCGGTGGTAGCGGCTCGCCCTGCTGCAGCAATTCGATGGAAATGCCATCAGGAGAGCGAACAAAGGCCATGTAGCCGTCCCGGGGCGGGCGATTGATCGTGACGCCAGCATCAGTGAGGCGCTGACACAGGGCATAAATATCGTCGACGCGGTACGCCAGGTGGCCGAAGTTGCGGCCCCCTGTATAGACCTCGGGATCCCAGTTCCAGGTCAGTTCCACCATTGGGGCCTTGTCCTGGCGTGCGCGATCGGCATCAGCGGGGGCCGCCAGGAATACCAGGGTGAAACGCCCCTTTTCGCTGTCCTTGCGGCTGATTTCCACCAGCCCCAGCTTGTTACAGAAGAAATCCAGCGAAGCATCAAGGTCGCTGACCCGAAGCATGGTATGCAGGTACTGCATGGGCGAACCTCCCAAAAGTGGACATGCAGGTGCATGCCATCAAAACCACAACCATTGGAGAACCTAACATCATGGACAAGCCTGTCTACATTGTCACCGGCTCATCCGCCGGCATCGGTCGTGCGTGCGCGGAGCAGCTTGCTGCCCAAGGCAATCGCGTGGTCATCAACTACGCCAGCCGGGAGGCTGAAGCACAGCAGGTAGCGGAGCAGTGCCGGGCCGAGGGCGGTGAGGCTGTCGTGGTCAAGGCCAACGTGGCGCAGGACGCCGATTGCCGCCGCCTTGCCGACACGGCCCTTGAGACCTGGGGACGCATCGATGGCCTGGTGAACAACGCGGGTACCACGCGATTTGCCGCGCACCACGACCTGGATGCCCTTCAGGCCGATGATTTTGCCGACATCTTCGGCGTCAACGTGACCGGCGCCTACCAGATGATCCGCGCGGTTGCCCCCACCATGCGGCAACAGGGGAAAGGCGCCGTAGTCAATATGTCGTCCATCGCCGGGGTCAAAGGTGTGGGCTCCTCGGTGGCCTACGCCGCATCCAAAGGCGCGCTGAACACGTTAACCCTGTCTCTGGCGCGGGCATTGGGTCCGGAGATCCGCGTCAACGCGGTCTGCCCGGGCTTTGTGGAAACAGGCTGGCTCAAGGCCGGCCTCGGGGAAAATTACGAACGCCGTCGCGCTGCCTACGCGGAGTCCACTCCGCTCAAGGACACGGTGACACCTGCCGACGTCGCCGAAACCGTGCTCTGGCTGCTGCAGGGGGCCACGAAGACCACCGGACAACTGGTCCTGGTGGACGGCGGCAAGCACCTGGGCTGAACCGCACCCCTACACCCCTCCCCCGGCCTCGGGTCGGGGGTCAGGGTTCCAGCAGCGTCCCACCGCCGCGGCGGTGCCAGTCCAGCACCAGATTCCCCAGCATCGTCTCGATGCGCTGCATGGCCGGGGATTTCTCGGCCGGCCCCGTCATCACCAGCTGCGCACCCATAGTGGCCACATACAGCAGCAGTGACAGATCATCCGCCCCACGGGGATCGTCGGCGATCTGCTCCAGAATCCGCTGATTCTGGGCAATGCGCGCCTGATCGATCTCGGCAACGATACGCGCTGCCAACGCATCCTTGCGCGCAAAATCCCTCACCGCCAGTTCGATCCGCATCCGGCGCACGTTATGGGTGCCCTCGCTCAACAAGCGGTGCAATATGCGGCGTGTTTCCGACTCCACATCCGTGTCACTCGGTAACCAGGCCGTGAGGTCGGCAAGGCGGCGTTCCCGCCAACGCTCCAGGAAGCTGACGAGCAGATCCTGGTGATCGCGGAAGTGCCAGTAGAAACTCCCCCGTGTTACCCCCAGGGTCTTCGCCAGGTTCAAAACCCGCACATTGTCAAAGCCACCCTCCTCGATGGCCGACGCGGCAGCATCCAGCCAGGCATCGCGGCTGAGCTGTTCTTTTTCCCTGCTCCCGCGGCGGGCGCCCCGGGGCGTATCACTGGACCTAGCCAAAAGCGGTCTCCCATGTGTTGACGACAGCGCAGAAAATGCACTAGTGTTTGGAGCAACATACACGTGTGTATTGTTGCAGGCCTGCCGGATGGAACTCAAACCGCCCACCGGTTGCCGACCACAGACAAACAACAACAAGAATTCGCCGCGTAGGCAAGCGTCCTGCGCGGCACATGCTGCAGTTTCAGACAGTCAGTTAGGAGACAACATGAGCAAAGCCCATTACGAGTTGCACGGCCGGGTAGCCGTCATCCGCCTCGACAACCCCCCGGTCAACGGCCTGGGCCATGCCCTGCGCCAAGGTATCGTCGATGGTATCCGGCAAGCCGAGGAAAATGACGCGGTATCCGCCGTGGTGATCACCGGCTCCGACTCCGCCTTCTCCGGTGGCGCCGACATCACCGAGTTCGGTACCCCGAAGATGATCGCCGAGCCGAACCTCCCCACCGTCATCAATTTCATCGAATCCAGCACCAAGCCCGTGGTCGCCGCCGTCGCCGGCACCTGTATGGGCGGGGGCCTGGAACTGGCCATGGGCTGCCACTTCCGGATAGCGGATCCCAAGGCAAAAATTGCTCTGCCCGAGGTGAAGCTGGGCCTGTTGCCGGGAGCGGGCGGCACCCAGCGCTTGCCGCGCGTGGTGGGCATTGAGGCTGCTCTGAACCTGATCGTCTCCGGACAAACCGTGCCCGCGGGCATGTTCATGGGCAGCCAGTTGTTCGACGAGTTCGTTCAGGACGGTGACCTGCAGTTCGCCGCCATCGCCTTTGCCGAAAAGGTAGCGAAGGAAGGCAAGCCGCTCAAGCGAATCCGCGACATGAAAGTGGAACACGCCAAACCGGAAGCCTTTTTCATGTTCGCCCGCAACATGGTGGGCGCCATCGCGAAGAACTATCCGGCGCCACTAAAGTGCCTGGAGGCAGTCAAGGCGTCCACGGAGAAATCCTTCGACGAAGGGATCCGCGTGGAGCGCCAGCTGTTTGCAGAACTCATGCAGACTCCGGAATCCGCCGCCTTGCGTCATGCCTTCTTCGCGGACCGCGCCACTTCCAAGATCGCCGATGTGCCTGCTGACACCCCCACCCGGGACATCAACAAGGTGGGCGTGATCGGTGCCGGCACCATGGGCACTGGCATCAGCATCAACTTCCTCAATGCGGACATCCCCGTGGTGCTGCTGGAAATGAAGCAGGAAGCACTGGATCGTGGCCTGGACAATATCCGAAAAGCCTACGAGGGCCGCGTCAAGAAAGGGAAAATGACCGAGGACGAGGCGCGGAAGCGTGTCGAACTCGTGCAGCCCTCGCTGAGCTATGGCGACTTTGCTGACGTGGACCTGGTGATTGAGGCCGTGTTCGAGGACATGGGCGTCAAGGAGCAGGTGTTCAGCAAGCTCGATGACGTCTGCAAGCCCGGCGCCATACTCGCCAGCAACACCTCCACCCTGGACCTGAACCACATTGCCGCTGTCACCAAGCGGCCGGAAGACGTGATCGGGCTGCACTTCTTCAGCCCGGCCAATGTCATGAGGCTGCTGGAAGTGGTCCGTGGCGAAAAAACCGCCAAGGACGTTCTGGCCACAGCCATGAAACTGGCCAAGAAGATCAAGAAAACAGCCGTTGTTTCCGGTGTTTGCGACGGTTTCATCGGAAACCGCATGATCGGCCGTTACCAGACTCAGGCCCTGCTCATGTTGGAAGAAGGCGCGAGCCCGCAGCAGATCGACAAGGCCATCGAGAAGTTCGGTTTCGTCATGGGCCCGCTGCGCATGGCCGACCTCGCCGGTGGCGACATCGGCTGGGCCATCCGGAAACGGCATTACGAAGAGAAGCCTGACATGAAGCGTCTGGTGATCGCTGACCGCCTGTGCGAGATGGGCCGGTACGGCCAGAAGACCGGCGCAGGTTTCTACCGCTATGAACCGGGTCGGCGCGATCCGCTGCATGACCCGGAAGTGGGCAAGGTCATTGAGGAATGTCGCAAGGAGGCTGGAATCACTCCGCGCAAGATCAGCGACAAGGAGATCGTCGAGCGCTGCGTGTACGCCCTAGTGAATGAAGGCGCTCGCATCCTTGAGGAAGGCATCGCCCAGCGTGCGTCCGACATCGACATGGTCTACCTCACCGGGTACGGCTTTCCGGTATTTCGTGGCGGCCCCATGTTCTATGCCGACCAGGTGGGCCTGCTCAACGTCATGCGTGCCATGGAGCAGTTCGCGAACAACCCCATGGCCGACCCCGGCTTCTGGGAGCCCGCGCCGTTGCTGGCAAAACTGGCCGCCGAAGGCAAGACCTTCAACTGATCGCGGATCCGCGCAGACAACCGACATTTCGACGGGGCGGTCGACGCGCCCCATCGACAGGAGAGTGACATGACCGACGTAGTGATCGTATCCACCGCCCGCACGCCGCTGGCGAAATCCTGGCGCGGCAGCTTCAACATGACCCACGGCGCCACCCTGGCCGGCCATGCCATCCAACACGCCGTGGAGCGCGCCGGCGTGGAAGGCGGGGAAATTGATGACGTGATCATGGGCTGCGCCCTTCCCGAGGGTTCGGCGGGCAACGACGTGGCCCGTATGGGCGCCATCCGGGCCGGTCTTCCGGTGAGCGTTGCCGGGGTGACCGTCAACCGCTTCTGCTCCTCCGGTCTGCAGGCCATTGCCATGGCGGCCCAGCACATCATCGTGGACAAGGCCCCGATCATGGTCGCGGGGGGCGTGGAGTCCATCTCCACCGTGCAGGCCAACCTGAACATGAATTACATCCAGGAAGAATGGCTGGCCGAACATAAGCCGGCTCTGTACTGGAGCATGCTGCAGACCGCGGAGACGGTGGCCAAGCGCTACAACATCCCCAAGGACGCCCAGGACGAGTATGGGGTACGCAGCCAGCAGCGGGCCGCGGCAGCACGTGCGGCCGGCAGGTTCAAGGACGAAATCGCTCCCATGAACACCATCATGGGCACCACCGACAGGGCCACCGGCGCGCTGGGCACCAAGGAAGTCACCGTCTCCGAGGACGAGGGCATCCGCCCGGACACCACGCTGGAAGGCGTGCAGAAAATCCGCACCGCCATGCCCGATGGCGTGATCACGGCCGGCAACGCCAGTCAGTTCTCCGATGGCGCCTCTGCCTGTGTGCTGATGAGCAGCGAGGAGGCCGAGAAGCGCAACCTGCAGCCGCTGGGCATTTTCCGCGGCTTCGCCGTCGCCGGCTGCGAACCCGATGAAATGGGTATTGGTCCGGTGTACGCGGTTCCCAAACTGCTGAAGCGCCATGGTCTCGGCGTGGACGACATCGACCTGTGGGAACTGAACGAGGCATTCGCCGTGCAGGTGTTGTACTGCCGCGACAAACTTGGCATCCCCGATGACAAGCTGAACGTCAACGGCGGTGCCATCGCCCTGGGCCACCCGTACGGCGTCTCCGGCGCGCGGCTGGCGGGCCACGCCCTGATCGAAGGCAAGCGGCGCGGCACCAAGTACGTGGTGGTGACCATGTGCGTGGGCACTGGCATGGGTGCCGCCGGCCTGTTTGAAATCGCCTGAGCATGAAGGCGGCCTGACCGCAGGCGTCGGGCCGCCTTCGACCGTTTACCGACATCCCAAGGGCCGGCAATGCTTGCCGGCCAGCAACATAGGTGTGCAGCAATGCCCGATTACAAAGCCCCGTTGCGCGATATCCGCTTCGTGCGTGATGAACTGCTGAATTTCCCGCAGCACTACGACACGCTGCGCGGCGCCGAGGAGGCGACCCCGGATATGGTCAAGGCCATTCTGGACGAAGGCGCGAAATTTGCCGAACAGGTGCTGGCCCCGCTGAACCGCAGCGGTGATGAGGAAGGCTGCACCCGCACCGAGGACGGGGAGGTTCGCACGCCCAAGGGCTTCAAGGAAGCCTATCAGCAGTTCGTGGAAGGGGGCTGGCCGGGACTATCCCAGTCCCCCGAGTACGGTGGCCAGGGGCTGCCGGAATCGCTGGGGCTGTCCATCAGCGAGATGATCGGACAGGCCAACTGGTCCTGGAGCATGTATCAGGGTCTGTCCCAGGGTGCCAAGCGCACCATTGACGCCCATGGTACCGACGCGCAAAAAACGGTTTACCTGCCCAAACTGGTCTCCGGGGAGTGGACCGGCACCATGTGCCTGACCGAACCCCATTGCGGTTCCGACCTGGGCCTGCTGCGGACCAAGGCCGAGCCCCAGGCTGACGGTAGCTACAAGCTG
>SLCE01000183.1 GCA_007125985.1 Ectothiorhodospiraceae bacterium
ATGGGGATACCTGGCTACTGGTGGAAACCGGCGAACGCCGTATTCAGGTTTACCAGGGGGATACACCCGTACTGGAGGTCTCTCAGATCGCCCTTGGCCGCGGCGGCGCCTCGGTGGACCGCCTGCGCGGTGACCGACGTACGCCGAAGGGTGAGTTCCGTATCGCCTGGGTGAACAAGGACAGTCAGTTCCATATCTTCCTGGGTCTGGATTACCCCACCTTCCAGCACGCACGGCGCGCCTATGCCGCTGGCCGCATCTCGCTGGACGAGTTTCTCGCCGTGACGGATGCCGTACGGGAACGGCGCCTTCCGCCGCAGCGCACCCAGCTTGGCGGCCATATCGGCCTGCACGGACTGGGCAGCGCTGACCCGGACATTCACCGCATCGCAGACTGGACCCAGGGGTGTATCGCCATGACCGATGACGAGATTGAGCAATTAGCCCGCCTGGTAGATGTGGGTACCCGTGTTGTGGTGCGTTGAGGAAGCACGGGTTGGTCGCTTTAGGGAAGCTCCGTTGGTCAGTCCAGACTTGAAAAATTCGTGAAAGAGTTAATGCTAGTGAATGCGGGCACTTTTCAATCCGCTTTTCTATGCATAGAATGTGCGTGAGTTGCCGTTCATGAAGTTCGGCACTACAACAACACCGAAAGGAGATGCCAAATGTCCGATAGCCTGAAAAACCTGCTGAAGATCTCTGCCCTGGGTGCTTCCATGGCGTTTGTGGTTGGCTGTGCCTCCACAGCCAGCGAAGAACAGCAGGCCATGATCGAAGATGCTCAGGCCAAGGCTGAAGAAGCGCTTGCCGTGGCTAACGAAGCTCGCGAAACTGCGCTGGATGCCGAAGGTACCGCGAACGCCGCTCAGTACCAGGCAAACCGCAACAGCAGCCGGATCGACGAACTGAACGAAAAGATCGACCGGATGTTTGAGCGCTCCATGACCAAGTAAGTCGGGTCTGGACGAGAAAACCCCGCCATCTGGCGGGGTTTTTTTTGCCCAAGGGAAAATGCCATCCTTGGCGGACACAAAAAAGCGTTATTAATTAACGACAATTACCATTGAATTCCGTTCCAAATTAACGACAGAATTCAATGTGCCGAGATCTGACTATTGTCCTGAAACAAGACGGTCATCCGGACCGGAACGCCGGGTTACACTGCGGGGCAACCCGTCAGCAGTATTCACTACCGCCTTCAGCCTTTCATAATCAATCCGCGCCGGGCGTTCTTCCAACCGTTCAGCAACCGCACGAACCGCTGCTGCATAAGTCCCTGCCTCAGATCCCTCATGCTCTTCGAGCAGAGGGAAGGCCTGCACCAGAACATCATCCGCGAACCATCCCGCTTTGTAGGGCTGATTAATAATCCGCACTTCCGTACCAATTGGCAGGCGATACACCAAAGATTCAATGTCTTCCGGATACATGCGAATGCATCCGTGTGTGGCGCGCATTCCGATGCCATAGGGGCGGTTGGTGCTGTGAATGAAATACCCGGGCACGTTCAAGCCGATAGCGTATCGCCCGAGCGGATTATCCGGGCCCGGATCCACCCGCCGCGGCAAGGTCCGCCCCTCCGCCTCGTGCCGCGCGCGGACCGAAGCCGGAGGGTACCAGGCCGGGTCTTCAATGCGGTTAGTGACCTTGTGCGTGCCAAGCGGCGTATTCCAGTCCATACGCCCGATGCTTACCGCATAGGTTTCCACCACGCGTTGGCCGTCACGGCGCGCTTCCGGATAGTAATAGATGCGCATTTCGGGAAGGTTGACCACCAGCCCCCGTCGTGGCCCCGGCGGCAGAATGAACCGGGAGGGGATCACAATCTCCGTACCCTCTCCGGGCATCCAGAGGTCGATACCCGGGTTGGCCATGCGCATGGCCTCGAACCCGACGCCGTAACGCCGGCCGATATCCAGCAGGGTGTCATCCTCCCGCGCCTCGATGATCTGGATTTCACCGATCACATCGACATCAGCCGGCGGCAGCGGGAATACGGTATTGCGGCTCAGTTCATCGGTGGGTTCCGCACCAGAGCCGGAGATTTCATCGCCCTCCAGTTGCTCATCTGCGGCCCACAGCAGGGATGGCATGAACATAGGCGCGACCGCGATGCTCGCGGAACCAACCAGGAACTTCCGTCGCTTCATTGATTCGAGTTCTCCATTCGGCCTGCGGCCGCCCGCGGATGGCGGAAGGCACCGGCAGGCATCACGTAAACCGGCATAGGCAGAGACAACGGTGACGAGCCCGGGTTCAGCGCCGACACGCCGCTCAGTCGCCTGACACCACCAGGTAGAATTCCCTCAGTATGGCTGCTGTTGCGCCCCAGATGTAGTAATCCTTGTAAGGCATGGCGTACAGGTGATGGGTGCGGCCCTGGTATTCCATGGTATGCGGACGATGGTTCTCCGGATCCAGGAAGAATGCGAGTGGAACATGAAAAATTTCTTCCACTTCCGAGGGGTTGCGGCGCAATTTTACCGCCCGTTCGATAAGCCCCACGATGGGGTGAATCAGATAACCGGTTCCGGTCTGATACGGACGCATGCTGCCAATGATCTCCACCGCATCGGGGGGCAGGCCGACTTCTTCCTCGGCTTCCCGCAGCGCCGCTGCTTCCGGGTTGGCATCAGTTGCGTCAATGCGGCCGCCGGGAAAGCTGATCTGTCCCGCGTGGGAGCGCAGTTCAGAACTCCGGCGTGTCAGCATCACCTGCAGGCCGTCGCCGCCATTGCCGGCCATCAAGGGCAAGAGCACCGCGGCGGGGCGAAGTGACTCAGGGGGCACATCGAAGGGCATGAGCGGGCGGCTGGCATCGTGGCGCGCCAGACGTGCGGTCAGCTCCTCTCGAAACCCGGCAGCGGAATCCAGCCCCATGAAATACAGTGCCCGAGTGTGGCCCAGAACATGCGGCAATATATCAGTGTTGCTACCGGTAAGACAGGCAAGCCCCGCGCCTCACCCCGCCTGATCGTAGTAAGATGCATCGCATCCGTCGAGGCCCGTCTGTGACGCCATGCGGGAGCCTCGGGCAAATTCAGACCCTCAGGAGGCCCGTGTGACCCAGGGACCGGACACCAAACCCAGGGAATGGCTCCAGCCCAAGATTATCGGCCTGTTGCTCGGTCCGGCTCTCGCCGCCGGCATGCTGGTTGCGGGCCCGCCCGGCACCCTGGAGCATCAGGCGTGGATGGTGGCGGCACTCACCCTGTTGATGGCGGTCTGGTGGGTCAGCGAGGCGCTTCCGATTCCCGTCACCGCCATGCTTCCCCTGGCGCTATTGCCGCTGCTTGGCGTCAGCACCCCGGGCGATGCCGCGGCGCCCTATGCCAACCCGTTGGTGTTCCTGTTTCTCGGGGGGTTCATGATCGCGCTGGCTATCCAGCGCTGGAATCTGCATCGGCGCATCGCCCTGCTCATCCTCCGCCATTCGGGCCAGCGGCCGGATCATCTGGTTGGGGGCTTCATGCTGGGCACCGCAGGCCTGAGCATGTGGGTGAGCAATACCGCCACTGCGGCCATGATGCTGCCCATCGGCCTGTCAGTTCTGCTGGTCATGGAGAGCTATCGGGCTGATGAAGCGCCGGAATCCCAACAGCGTTTCGCCAAGGCGCTGCTGCTCGGCATCGCTTTTGCAGCCAACATCGGCGGCATGGGGACATTAATCGGCACGCCACCCAACGCGATCCTGGCCGCATTCATGGCAGACACCCACGGCATTCACATTGGCTTCGGGCAATGGATGCTGGTCGGTGCGCCCGTGAGCCTGGTGATGCTGGGTTTGTGCTGGTGGGTTCTGACCCGCTGGGCCTTTCCTCTGGAAACCCTGCCTATCGGCGGTGTGGCGGAACTCATTGAGCGTAAACGCGCCGAACTCGGCCCCCTCACCAACACCGAAGGGCGCGTGCTGGTGGTGTTTGTCCTCACTGCCGCCGCCTGGATGCTCAGGCCACTGCTGGAGAACCAGTTCCCTACCCTGCACTTTTCCGACGCGGGCATCGCGGTTCTTGGCGCCATTGCGCTGTTCCTGATACCTGCCGCCGGCCGGGGCAACGGTGCCCTGCTGACCTGGGCCGATACACGGGAACTGCCCTGGGGCGTGATTCTGCTGGTCGGGGGTGGGCTCAGCCTGGGCACCGCCATCGAATCCAGCGGGCTATCCGCCTCCATCGCCGGGCAGCTCGTGGCCCTCGGCGGACTTCCCATCATTCTGGTCGTCATCACGGTGGCGCTTCTCACGCTGCTGCTCAGCCATGTGGCCAGCAACACCGCCACCGCGGCCACTTTGCTGCCGCTGGTGACCAGCATCGCGCTGACCATTGATCAGCCGCCGCTGGCCCTGGCCGTGCCCGTTGCACTCGCTGCCTCCTGCGCCTTCATGCTACCGGTGGCCACACCACCCAATGCGATCGTCTTTGGCAGCGAACGCCTGCACGTTATAGACATGGTTCGCGCCGGCAGTCGAGTGACGCTGATCGCGCTGCCCTTGATCGTGGTGGCCAGTCTGGTCCTGGCGCCCTGGGCTCTAGTAAGCCCCGATCTCGGTCCTTGATCTGTTGGAACAGGCTCAGAGCCGCGCGGTTCTGTGCGGCAGCAGGCCCGCAAAGACCAGGCCGCCAATGCCGCCGGCCACCGCCAACGCGGCTGTACCTAGCATGTGACGGGTTACTGCAAGCGGGGTCATGGGTAGCAGGCTATTCGCCAAAAGGATGGTTGCCAGCAGGCCGCAGGCACCTGCCAGGGGAAACAGCAACCGGGCATATCCACCTGCCAGTCTGACAAGAAGCCCTGCCACGGCGAAGGCGATAAGGAACGTTGCGGCGACCACCACGGCATACAGCGGTGCAAAGCCCAGCAGATCAAGTAAGGTGCTCTCAAGCCAGACCGTGGCGGGCACCGTAACCCCCATTCCCAGCAAAGCCGCCATGTTGAACTGCGTCTGCACCACAGACCCCAGGGCAGCAGCACACAAAACCGCTGCAACAAACGCAAACGCAATACGCAGCCAACGCCACATAAACCCGCCTCTTGTCATCCCTCGCCCGGCCAATAACGCCCACACGCATGGTGTTACTCAGCTATCGAAGGGTTAGTATTGGCTGAACGATTCCGTATCCCCGGTCGCTATGCCCCCTCAACAGGCCAACAGTCAACCACGGCGTCTACCATGATGAAAGCATTTGCTCGACTGGCGGCAGCCGCGGCGCTGCTCGTGTTCACCTCCCAGGGGTTTGCCGATTATCGCGTCGAAACGGTCGCGGAAGGCTTGGAACACCCATGGTCAGTGGCCTGGCTGCCTGATGGCCGGATACTGGTGACGGAGCGCCCAGGGCGCCTGCGGGTTATTGAGGACGGCCAGCTCCAGGCCGATCCCGTTGCCGGTGTCCCGCAGCCTCATGTGCGCTCCCAGGCCGGCTTGTTCGAGGTAGTGCCCGCACCTGATTTCACCGACAGCGGACTGCTCTATCTCTCCTACGCCAGCGGTGATTCCGCCGACAATACCTTGCGGGTGGTTCGCGGAACTCTGGAAGGTAACCGGCTTGAGGGTTTGGAGGAGGTTTTCCGTGCCCAGCCCAGTCGGGGTACCAGCGTGCATTATGGCGGCCGCATGCTGTTTCTGCCGGATGGCACCTTGTTGATCACGGTGGGTGATGCATTCGATTACCGGGAACAAGCGCAGAACACGGACAATCACCTGGGCAGTATCGTCAGGCTGAACCCGGACGGCAGCGTGCCGGAGGATAACCCACTCCTGCATGACCGGAACGCACGGCCGGAGATCTACTCATTCGGCCATCGCAATATCCAGGGGCTGGCCATTGACCCGGAAACCGGCACCGTGTGGGCAAATGAGCATGGTCCCCGGGGCGGCGATGAGATAAATCGCATTCTGCCGGGCGCGAACTACGGGTGGCCCGCCGCGACCCACGGCGTGGATTACTCCGGCGCACGGATCAGCCCGTACCAGGAACTACCCGGTATGGAATCCCCGTTGCTGGTCTGGACGCCGGCCACAGCACCTTCCGGTCTGGCTGTTTACCGCGGGGGCCGGTTTCCCGACTGGGATGGCAATCTGTTGAGCGGTGGCCTGGTCAGTCGTGCGGTGCACCGCCTTGAAGCGGATGGTGGGCAGGTCACGGAAATCGAGCGCCTGTTCGAGTCCGTGGGAAGCCGGATCCGCGATGTCCGAGTCAGCCCGGATGGAGCCGTTTACCTGCTCACCGATGATGCCCGGGGCCGGTTGCTGCGGGTGGAGCCTGACCGCTGAGACGCCACCCGTAGGAGCACCCGATCAGTCGAAAACCACGACCTGTCGCACTGCCTTGCCGTCCGCCAGCGCGTCAAAGCCCGCGTTGATCTCCTCCAGCTTCAGCGTACGGCTGAGCAGACGGTCCACCGGCAAACGCCCCTGGCGGAACAGTTGCACATAACGGGCAACATCCCGCAACGGCACACAGCTTCCCACGTAGCTCCCCTTCAGCGTCCGCTCCTCGGCTACCAGGCTGACCTGTTGGATGGACACGTGCCGCTCCGGATGCGCCAGGCCGCCGGTCACGGTCAGCCCGCCCCGGCGGGTGATGCGGTAAGCGAATTCCAGTGCTTTCTCCGAGCCCGCCATCTCAATGGCACAATCCACGCCGCCGCCGGTGGCCTCGCGAATCCGGTCTGCTGCGTCCGCATTCCCGCTGTTGAAAGCCTGGCTGGCTCCCAACTCCCGCGCCAGTTTCAGCTTGTCCTCATCCAAGTCCACAGCCACCACCTCGCTGGCCCCGGCCACAATGGCGCCGAGGATACTGTTCAGGCCCACACCGCCCAGGCCGACGACCGCAACGCTTTGGCCGGCACTGATTCCGGCCGAGTTCACCGCGGCGCCGACACCGGTGAGTACGGCGCAGCCGAACAGGGCCGCGTGTTCGAACGGCAGACGTGGGTCGATGCGAATCAATGAATTCCGGGAGACCACCGCATGGTCGGCAAAGGCGGACACACCAAGATGGTGGTTCACCGTAGTGCCGTCCGCACGATGCAGGCGATGGGCACCGCTACTCAGCGTACCCGCCACATTCGCCTTGTTGCCGGGCTCGCACAGGGCTGGCCTTCCCTCCGAGCAGGGTGCGCAGTGCCCGCAGCTGGGCACGAAGACCGCCACCACATGATCACCCACGGCGAGATCCGTCACTCCATGACCCACGGCCTTGACCACGCCGGCAGCCTCATGCCCCAGGGCCATGGGCACCGGTCTGGGACGATTTCCGTCCATGACCGACAGATCGGAATGGCACAGGCCGGCCGCTTTGATCTGCACCAGAACCTCGCCATCTCCCGGCGGATCCAGTTCCAGTTCTTCGATCAGCAGTGGTTGACTCTGCTGGTACGGGCGCGGCGCCCCGACGGTCTGCAGCACGGCGGCCTGGATTTTCATGACGTCATCCTCCTGTTCTCGGGTTGTTGTCGTCTGCAGCACAGACTACACCCAGGGTAGCGGATACGTCTCGCTCCGCCCGGCACGGCATGCCTGATCCACGGAGGAGGTTAAAACAATAGCAACATTGCCCGGGACTAATTGCTGACCGTGGCACATCGTTGCTATCACTAGGGTAAAATAAGGAAATTGCGTATCCTTTCGGGGCCGTGACAAGGAATGCTGCGGGACCACCCAAGGACCCGTTCACTCAAGAGCCACTGGGAGCTGAAATTGCGATACGCGGACTTAGACAAGGCAGCCGCTGGGTGGCATTCTTCAGATCAACCTCAGAACAAGTCCATCAGCACCGACGTTATCCAACTCCCGTTGCCCTACTCGTTGCAGTGCTTCTGTTCATCCTTCTGATGATGGGCTGGGCGTTCCTAGCGGCGTGACGCGGTCGCGCCAGAGCCTCCCGTCGGGGCAATCGCCCTCAAACTGCAATTGCGGCCGGCCCGCTTTGCGCTGTAGAGGGCGTCATCGACGCGCTTGAACAAGTCGTCCACGTCCTCCGTGGCTGTTGCCTCAGCGTAGCCCACACTCACCGTCACTCGCTCCGGCAAGGCGAAATCCGTTTGTTCCACCCTGAGCCGCAACCCCTCGGCCAGCTTCCCCGCCCCCGTTTCGTCGGTGCCGGGCAGAATCACCAGGAACTCCTCACCGCCCCAACGGCCGGTGATATCGGTATCCCGCACCCGCGCCCGTACCAGACTGGCAATTCGCTTAAGCACCCGATCTCCGGCTGCGTGACCAAAGCTGTCATTGACGCGTTTGAAATGATCCAGGTCGAACAACACTACAGAAACCGGCTGGCCCGTGCGTTGACTCAGTTGCAACTCACGGTGCAGGGCGCGCTGGGTGTGGCGGCGGTTGTGCAGCCCCGTCAGCGCATCATGCGTGGCCTGGAAACGGAGCGCCTGCTCCTGGCGTTTCCGATCACTAATGTCGTGGCATACCGTAGAGTACCGGTCCACCCCGCCGTCCTCATCCCGATGAGCCACCACAACCTGGAACACGTCAATCTCCGCTCCGTCGGTGGTAAGCAGGGCGGTCTCCCCTTCCCAATGGCCATCCCGCGACGCTGTGGGTATGGCCTCTTGCAGCAAGCGCACGACCGCCCACTCCGGGTGGACCCGATACAGCGCATTGGGGAACCCCGGGGGTTGGCCGGTGCGCGGATCAGGTTTCTGCAGCCGGGCCCCCACCAACTCCTGCGCCTTTCGGTTGAGGTAGATGATCTTGCCATTGGCCTCAGACATGGAAACGAACTGCGGCAAGGCTTCCAGTATCTCCACCAGGTTCCGTTGGCTACGCGCCAGCTCACGCCGCTCCGTGATGTCATGAATAATCGAGTGCAGATACTCGCGCCCACCGACGTCCACACTGCCGGAATGCACTTCCACCTCACGGATCTCCCCGCTGGCGATGCGATGGGGAAAATACAGCTCCTTTTGCTGCCCGGAGCGGACCCGTTCCATGGCGGCGCGCACCTCGTCAGGGGTCAGCATGTTGATGCGTGTAATGGGCATTCCCTTCATCGCTTCCCGGTCGTAGCCGTAAAACGCGGCACCCGCTGGGTTGACGTCCACGACCCTGCCCTCTCGTGGGTCCACCAACCACTGCACAGCGCTATGGCGCTCGAAAATCTGTTGGTAAATCCCCAACTTCTCGTCCTCCTGATCAAGCAGGCGATCCAGGCTGCGGCCCAGTCGGCCCAGTTCATCGTCACTGGCCAGCGCGGCACGTGATTGCCGATCTCCGGCATGACGGGCACTCATGGTCCGCTCCAATGCCCAGACCGGGTTGAGCACGTAACGCCGAACCACCCAGCCCGTGAGCAGGCCGTAGACCAGCAGGGCCAGGACCCCGCCGGACAGGGAGAAAACCACGGACCGCTGGAAGACTTGCGCGAAGCCGAGATTCTGCATGGACAGCAGGATGTAGGCCTCGCCGGGGGCACGATCCACGAGACTGACGCGGCTTGAATCAACCCGGTGCAGGCTGTGGAGCATGTCACCGGCCTGCAGACGCATCGGGCCGCCGTCAGCCAACAGGCGCTGATAGTCGTCAGGCTGGAATCGGGATCGGACCAGCGCATCCCAGTCCTGCCCCTTCAACGCGGGGTCATGCGCTGCAAGGATGCTGCCCGTGCCGGGCCGCCCCACCACCAACGAATCCACGGCCGGGTTCGAGGCCAATGCTTCCACGACATCCTGCAGTTGGTGGCTGGAACTGCTGCTGGCGAGACCTACTTCAGCCGCTTGCTGCACCTGGCTGGCCAGGCCATGGGATTTGCTGCGCGAAAGCTCGGCACTCTGCCAGTAGGACAGTACGCCTGAGAGCGCGGCAAGTAGTACGGCAGCGATAACGATGGGCAGGAGCACCCGGCGGGCGAGCTTGGTTTTCAACGCAGGTTTCACGGGAAAGTCTCAGGCCAACATGCAGCCTGTCCGGGCGGAGGCCTGCATCAATTTTCGTATTCATTACGGCGGCCGCGTAATACTAACGCGATCAACCAGCATGAACAATTTAGCCATGACATTATTGGGATCACCTAAACCCTCAGTCGTCTCGTAAGGATGCACCTGCCAAGGGTCAGAGCTGATGTCACTGCCGACAATCAGCTAGAGGGCGAACCTCAAATCAGGACGCACCCACTGCAGCGGCTGATAGAAGAAGCAGTCGCACCGACGGACAACGCCATGGTCGGGAGCTTAAGAGGCCGTCTGCGGCAAGAGTGTCTTAAACAGACACCGGTTCTTGTCCCTGGAGGACGCCTGGTGCGAGATCGGGCAATGGCGGAGCTTCTATAATGAGGGACGACCACCCTCAGCACTCGGGTGGCAAACACCAGCGGAGTTCGCCCCTCGACACGGGGCCTGCCCCATTCCGTTTCTCACCCGAACAGGCCGGGTTTTCCAGCGCCAGCCGGAGCTTAACCTGGGGAGAGTCTGATCAGGGCGGCGATCAAAGTTCCCCATAGCACCATCATCCTTGGGAACGGTCCCGACCGGTAGCGAGGCATTGACTGCCGACAATGCGCTCCGACCGGACTCGCGCCAGAGTCTGCCTGTCCTTCGCAGGTTTCAGCCTCCCGAGACGGAAACAGGGTAAACGGCAGTTACCCCAGCCTGCTTCGGCGCCCGGGCACTCAGGCACGTAGAGGAGACTGCATGGAACAGCGCAACATCTTCATCGTCGGCATCGACGACTTCCACCTTGCCCAGCTGCAGGCCCTGCCGGATGCGCGCCATTACCGTTTTCATTCTCTGTTCACGCGCGAGGAACTGAAGTCAGGTGACCGGTTTCCCGTCGCACGCCTGCTCCAAGACGGGCGGGAGCAGTTGCGCCGCTTTGGTGGCCGCATTGACGCCATCGTCGGCTACTGGGATTTCCCGGTCAGCACTGTGTTGCCGATCCTGCGCCAGCCGTTCCAGCTGCCCGGTCCGACGCTGGAAAGCGTGCTGAGATGCGAGCACAAGTACTGGAGCCGCCTGGAGCAGGCCCGGGTCGCTCCGGAGCACGTTCCGCCGTTCTGCGCCGTGGACCCGTTTCACACAGACCCGCTGTCCACGCTGACCGTGGAATTCCCCTTCTGGATCAAGCCGGTGAAGGCGGTCCTGTCCTACCTGGGGTTCCGCGTCCGGAACCACGTCGAGTTCCAGCTCGCCATCGCCCAGATCCGTCGCGGCATTCACCGCTTCGGCGATCCCTTCAATCTGATCCTTGGTTTCGCCGATCTGCCCCCGGAAGTGGCAATAGTGGACGGCAATCACTGCATCGCCGAAGGCCTGATCTCCGCCGGGCACCAATGCACACTCGAGGGCTATGTCTACCAGGGGCGCGTGGAAGTCTACGGCGTGGTGGATTCGCTGCGCGAAGGACCGGCGCAGTCCTCATTTTCCCGCTATCAGTATCCATCCAGGCTTCCGCCCCCGGTACAGGCAAGGATGAGCGGGCTGGCGGATCGCGTGATGCGGCATATCGGCTATGACTGTGCGCCATTCAACATGGAACTATACTGGGAAGAGAACAGCGATCGCATCTGGCTGCTTGAAATCAACACGCGGATCTCCAGATCCCACGCGCCTCTGTTCCAAATGGTAGACGGCCGCTATCACCATCAGGTCATGATCGACCTGGGGCTTGGCAGCAAGCCGGCAATGCCCTCGTGCGAAGGACCCTACGGCTGTGCGGCCAAGTTCATGATGCGCCACTACGAGGATGCCACCGTACAGCGGGTGCCCACGGCTCAGGAAATACAGACCATCGAGGCCGACATGCCCGGCGTCATCATCGAGCTGGGGGTGGATCAGGGCATACAACTCTCGAGCCTGCGCGACCAGGACAGCTACACCTACGAAGTGGCAACTGTATTCATCGGGGCCCGGGACAACGCGGAACTGGAAGCGAGGTACGCGCAAGTGCTTCGCAGCCTGCCGCTGGAATTCGCCGAACCGGTGCGACCAGAGCCTCCCCCCGCCGCGGCCCCCTCAAGATGAGCCTCCGGACTGTCACCCACTTTCCGCACGCGGTACAGGCCGTGGAGCACTGCTGGATTCCGCTTCCCGACGGCACACGGTTGGCTGCCCGCCTCTGGCTTCCCGAGAGCGCGCTGGACGCGCCCGTGCCTGCAATCCTGGAATACATTCCCTACCGGAAGCGCGACGCCAGCCGTCTGCGCGACGACATCATGCATCACTACTTCGCCGGACATGGCTATGCCTGCGTCCGCGTTGATCTACGCGGCAGCGGCGATTCCGAAGGCGTGCTGCAAGACGAATATCTGCAACAGGAACTGGACGACGGTGCCGACGTCATCGACTGGATCAGCCGACAACCCTGGTGCAGCGGTCCCGTTGGGATGATCGGCATCTCCTGGGGTGGGTTCAACGGGCTGCAGATCGCTGCCATGCGGCCGCCGGCCCTGAAGGCCGTGGTCAGTGTTTGTTCCACTGACGATCGCTACGCCGACGACATCCACCACATGGGCGGCTGCCTGCTGGGCGACAATCTCTCCTGGGCCTCCACCATGTTCGCCTACAACGCCTTGCCGCCGGATCCGGAACTGGCGGGGGATGCCTGGCGCGAGCTGTGGTTCCAGCGGCTGGAAGGCAGCGGGCTTTGGCTGGACAAGTGGCTGCGTCACCAGCACCGGGATACTTACTGGAAACACGGCTCCATCTGCGAGAACTGGTCCGCCGTGCAGTGCCCGGTCATGGCTGTCAGCGGCTGGGCGGATGGATATTCCAACGCGGTCTTCCGGCTGCTGGCCAATCTCCGTGTTCCACGGTTGGGGTTGGTGGGGCCCTGGAGCCACAAGTATCCGCACCAGGGCGTGCCGGGGCCGGCCATCGGCTTCCTGCAGGAATGCCTGCGCTGGTGGGGCCGTTGGCTGAAACACCAGGAAACGGGCATCATGGACGAGCCCATGTTGCGGGCCTGGATGCAGGACAGCGTTCCCCCGACCACCTATTACGACCTGCGCCCGGGCCGCTGGGTGGGCGAACCGTCCTGGCCCTCGCCGAATGTACAGCAAGAGAGCCTCACTCTTGCCTGGCCGGGAACACTGGCCACTCCGGCCAGCAAGGTTCCCGAGCAGGAGATGACCATCCAATCGCCATTGAGCGTGGGCCTGTTCGCCGGAAAATGGTGTTCCTATGCCGCAACCCCTGATCTGCCCCACGACCAGCGTGAGGAAGACGGCGGAGCCCTGGTGTTCACCAGCCATCCACTGGAAGCCTCCCTGGAAATCCTGGGCGCCGTCATAGTGGAACTGGAACTGAAGGCCAACCGCCCGGTGGCCACTGTAGCCGCCAGGCTCTCGGACGTGGCCCCGGATGACAAGGCCACCCGCATCACCTACGGCCTGCTCAACCTCACCCATCGCGACGGTTCGGAAGCACCGAAGCCCCTGGAACCAGACCGGCGCTACCGGGTGAAGATCACGCTCAACGATGTGGCACAAACCTTTCGCGCCGGACACAAACTTCGGCTGTCGCTATCCACCTCCTACTGGCCTCTGGCCTGGCCGCCTCCCGAGCCGGCACGGCTCGCCATCATCACCGGAGTCAGCCATCTGCACCTGCCCGTTCGCCCTCCACGCAACGCCGACGATGCGCGCATCGTCTTTGAACGCCCCGAGGGCGGCCCCCTGTCCACCGAGATCCGCCGGCTCACGCCACAACAGCACAACTGGCGCGTGATCCGCGACCTGGCTCAGGACCGGTCCACCCTGGAAGTGATCAATGACCACGGCACAGTGCTGCTGGCAGCGTTGGATCTCGAAATGCAGCGCACCACCCTGGAGTGGTACAGCTACCAAGGGGATGACTTCAGCTCACCACGGGGCGAAACGTACTCCGAGCGCGGCTTCCGACGCGGGAACTGGAAAGTGCGGACGGTGACTCGCACCGTCCTCACGTGCAGCCCCACACATTTTTTCATTCACGCCGAGCTGGATGCCTATGAGGGGGAAAAACGCGTGTACTCGCGGAACTGGGATACATCAATACCCCGTGACCTGGTCTGACCCCTCCCACAAGCCGCCACCATGATAAGAGGTGGCCCGGGGACGGGACATCGTCGCCCGGCTGCTGGACGATCTGCACACGAGGCTCTACCGATACGAGACAGAGCCGAGCGAAAAGGCGTGGCTGGCAGGGCACCGCCCTCGGGTTCGGTACCGTCATCGTCGGCGCGTTCTGGGATGCGCAGGTCAGCAGAGTCCTGCGACTGTAAGGCGGCGAGCAGCCGCTCTACACTCGACCGTTGGGCACGGTGAGATAGCGTCGGGTTCGGGTGCACGCCGGCAGGCTGGCGAGCAAACCAGGGTGATTGGGCCACACAACAATCAGGCGCGGCATGTTACTCATCACCAATCCACACACCCATGGCGGGCAAGACCCGTCGATGTAAAACAATCAGCAGCACGGCCACGGCAAAAGCGCCGAGGAAAATGACCAGGGTGCCGCCTATATCCTGCATCAGTTCCGGCCTGATCAGCAGAACGGCTGCAAGGGCCAGCATTATCAGACCACCCACCAGTTTCAACACACGCCCTTGACGTTCCTCGAAGCGATAAGCGCTGTGCTGAACAACAGGGACTGAACATGAAGATCAACTGTGCCAAACAGGGGGATATCAATCGTGGATGTGCGCTCGGGCTCAACCATTGGTGCCAGATCCTGATCCAGGCTGGCTGACTCCGGGCATGAAGCGACGTTCAGGCAATGATCGACCCAGGCAGAAATCTGCGTACGGATTGCCGGACTGTCACCGACCCACACTCGACCACCAACGAAAATCGTCGGTACGGAGCCCGGTTCAATCCCGTGCGCGGCGGCCATGTTCCGAAACTGCTGGTGATGGCGGTCGGTGCGCAGAACCTCGAAGATCTCGATATGCAGCGGGTCGTTGTCCGTTTCCAATTGCTGCAGGAAAGGCTTCTGGGCCTCGCAGTGCGGGCAGTCCACGCTTGCGAAGGCGTACATGTTGAGTGTCTGCTCGGCCGACACCGCGAACGCCAGCAACAGACCGGCCAGAATGAGCAGACTTCTCATGCCTGGAATAGAGTGGACCCGATTCTGGACGGTCAGCCGCCCCACCCAGGCCAGCACCGAGGTCTGCGCGTCCGCATCAACGAAGGCCCAAGGTTGCTTCATCTACGCGCCCGAATTACACCTCTTGCTGAGGCGGTTCTTTAAGGCCTCAATCTTGAGGTAAAAAGATCTTACTGGGGTGGGGTCTTTTAGTTACACGGACAAAGGCTGACAAGTCGTTCCTACGTTTCCTGAAAGTGGCCATCGGGTCTCGTTCATAATTGCCTGGTACCACGCGTACCGAACCCCGAGCCTCTACATTACAGTTAACAGATGCGCCGTGTAACTTATTGATTTTGGCGGAGAGGGAGGGATTCGAACCCCCGGACCCTTGCGGGTCAACGGTTTTCAAGACCGCCGCTTTCGACCGCTCAGCCACCTCTCCGTGGCGGGTATTGTGAGAACAACGCCCGCAGCTTGCAAGTGATCAGGCGCCCACCTGAAGCGGAACTTCTACGGATTCGACGTCGGCCAGGGCGCGAACAACCTCCCCGACGAGCCCTGGGCCGCGGTAGACCAGGCCTGAGTAGAGCTGCACAAGGCTCGCGCCCGCGCGCAGCTTCACCACGGCGTCGTGGCCCGACATGATGCCGCCGACACCGATGATAGGCAGTGCACCCTGAAAGTGCGCATTCAGGACACGGATCACGTGGGTGGAGCGATCACGGACCGGGGCGCCGCTGAGCCCGCCGGCTTCGTCTGCGTGCTCCAGGCCGTCCACGCCTTCCCGCGACAGGGTGGTGTTGGTGGCGGCCACCGCGTCCATGCCGTGGCGAAGCAGCGCGTCTGCCAAGCCGATAATCTGCTCGTCAGTCATATCCGGTGCGATTTTCACCACGATAGGCACGTACCGGTTCCAGGCCAGGGAAAGCCGCATCTGCTCGCCTTTAACCGCAGCCAGCAACTCGTCCAGCATGCCGCCGTGCTGGAGGTCGCGCAGCCCAGGGGTGTTGGGCGATGAGACGTTCACCGTGACGTAGCTGGCGTGCGGGTAGACTTTCTCCAGACAGTGCAGATAGTCCTCTGCCGCCCGCTCCACGGGTGTATCGAAATTTTTGCCGATATTGATGCCCAACACGCCGCGGTACCCGGACTGGGTGACCCGCTTGACCAGATAATCAACACCCTTGTTATTGAACCCCATGCGGTTGATCAGGGCATTGGCGGCCGGCAGGCGGAACATGCGCGGCTTGGGGTTGCCCGGCTGCGGGCGGGGCGTCACGGTGCCCACCTCGATGAAACCGAACCCCAGGGCGCTCAACGCCCGGATGTAGTCACCGTTCTTGTCCAGCCCTGCAGCGAGCCCGACGGGGTTGGGGAATTGAAGCCCCAAGACCTGGGTCTCGAGTTTCGGCGACACACCGGCAAGCAGGCGCGGCAGGCCAAGCGGCCGCATGGCCCGAAGAGCCCCCAGGCTCAGGTCATGTGCATGCTCAGGATCCAGGCGGAAAAGCAGACTACGCAGCAGCGGGTAGGACATGGATCTGTATTCCAGTTGGGAAGACGACAATGGCTCTGTGACAGCGCCGCTCTCCGCCATGGTCTATCAGGTGCAGCGCCTTGTCGAGTACCTGGGGACGCGGTAGTGCTTTACGCGGCCCAGCACGCCTCATTACACTGCCCCATGTTGCAGTGCAACCTTGATTCAGCCTGGGAGGGCAGCCGATGCGCCGAGTGATCTTCAATCAGAAAGGCGGTGTGGGCAAATCCACCATCGCGAGCAATCTGGCCGCGATCAGTGCCGCCAAGGGGTTGCGCACGCTGGTGGTGGATCTGGACGCCCAGGCGAATACCAGCGCCTATCTGCTGGGGCGGGATTGGGAGCCGGACAGTGCTCAGGGCATGGTGGGTTTGTTCGAGCAATGTCTGAGCTTCCGCCTCTATGAGAAGGCAACAGAAGACTTTGTGCTGGAGACACCCTACTCCGACCTACATATTCTGCCCGCCGGACGGGACCTGGAACTGCTGCAGGTGAAGCTGGAAGCCCGGTACAAGATCTACAAGCTGCGCGAGGCGCTGGAGGCATTAGCGGATCAGTACGACGCCGTCTATCTGGATACGCCGCCTGCTCTGAACTTTTTTACGCGCTCAGCCCTGATCGCCGCCGAGCGCTGCCTCATACCCTTCGATTGTGACGATTTCTCACGGCAGGCGCTTTACGAGCTGCTGGATAACGTCCAGGAAATGCGACAGGACCATAACCCGGATCTGGATGTCGAGGGCATCATCATCAACCAGTTCCAGTCCCGGGCGCGGGTCATGCAACAGGCAGTTGCTGAGCTGGAAGACGATGGTCAGCCGGTGTTGTCGCCTCCTCTGTCGGCCTCGGTTAAGATCCGCGAATCACACCTGCGGAGCATACCGCTGATTCATCTGGCACCATCGCACAAGCTCACGCGGGAGTATGTGGCGCTGTTCGATGCCTTGAACGCAGACTGACTGGCGCCCCCTGATCCGAACGCCCTGCGGGCCGGCGAATATAACTGCGCCCGCTTTCCTAATGCCCAAATATTCCTTTCAAGCATAACCCCCGATTGCTAGTGTCTGGCTCGTCCGGCGGTTCAGCGTTTGCAGCCTGAATCGCCCTGGCACGCAGCACAGAGGTTGCAATGTATCTTTACGACAGTCACGACCGACAGTTGGTCGATGAACGGGTGGCGCAGTTCCGCGACCAGACCCGACGGTACCTGGCAGGTGAGCTGAGCGAGGATGAATTCCGGCCGCTGCGGCTGATGAACGGCCTGTACATCCAGCGCCTGGCGCCGATGTTGCGCGTGTCCATTCCCTACGGTTTGTTGTCGTCGTCCCAGCTGCGCATGCTGGGGCATATTGCCCGGCACTATGACCACGGGTACGGCCATTTCACCACGCGCCAGAACATCCAGTACAACTGGCCGGCACTGGAGCATGTGCCCGACATCCTGGCCGATCTGGCCAAGGTGGACATGCACGCCATGCAGACCAGTGGCAACTGCATCCGCAACGTCACGTCCGACCACCTGGCCGGCGTCGCGGCGGACGAAGTGGAAGACCCACGCCCATACTGCGAACTGATCCGGCAATGGGCCACGCTGCACCCGGAATTCTCCTACCTGCCGCGGAAATTCAAGATTGCCGTGAGCGGGTCGCAACGTGATCGCGCCGCCACACAGGTACATGACATCGGCCTGCAACTGGTGCGCAACGCCCAGGGTGAACTGGGCGTGGAAGTGCTGGTCGGCGGCGGCCTGGGGCGTACGCCGGTTATCGGCGAGGTGATTCGCGAGTTCCTGCCCGTAAGGCATTTGCTCTCCTACCTGGAAGCGATTCTGCGCGTTTACAACCTGCATGGTCGCCGGGATAACAAGCACAAGGCCCGAATCAAGATTCTGGTCCGGGCTATGGGAGCTAAAGAGTTCGGTGCCCGGGTGGACCGTGAGTGGACAGCTCTGCGCGAGCGGCCGGAGCTGACGCTTGCCGATACAGACGTGAGCTACATGAAGGGCTTTTTCCAGGCGCCGGATTACGCCGCCGGTGTGGAAACGGCCCCGCTGGATGCCGCGCTCGCCAACGATGCCGCCTTCGCCCGCTGGTTCCGCCGGAACACGGTGGAACATCGCCAGCCCGGTTACCGTGCGGCCTTTGTTTCCCTGAAGGCGCCCGGTGTCGCCCCCGGAGACATGACCGCCGACCAGATGGACGCATTGGCGGATATTGCCGAAGGCTTCAGCTTCGGGGAAATCCGCGTCACCCACACACAGAATCTGCTGTTGGCGGATGTTCGCGTGGATGAACTGCATGCCTTGTGGAAGCGGCTGGAGGCTGAAGGGCTCGGCACACCGAATGTCGGCACCCTGACGGACATGATCTGCTGCCCCGGCCTCGCCTTCTGCAACCTGGCCAACGCCGGATCCATTGACGTGGCCGAGGACATCAACCGGGAGTTCGATGACCTGGACTACATCCATGATCTGGGTGATCTGCGCCTGAACATGTCCGGCTGCATGAATGCCTGCGGGCACCACCATGTGGCCCACATCGGCATACTTGGCGTGGACAAGAAAGGGGCTGAGTTCTACCAGCTCACCCTGGGCGGATCATCCGCCAATGATGCGGCCTTGGGCGACCGCCTGGGGCCCGCGGTGCCCAAGAGTGAGGTGCCCGGCGCCCTCCGGAAACTGATCAACACCTACGTGGACCTGCGAGAGGGCGAGGAAGCATTCCTGGACACCTATCGCCGGGTTGGACTGGAACCATTCAAGGAGCGTCTTTATGCCACGGCTCATTCGTAATCGCCAGATCGTGACTGGGGACCGCTGGGTGTTTCAGGATGCGGATGCGTCCCTGCCCCAGGGCGCGGTGGATTTAGTTCTTCCCTTGGATCAGTACGCTGAACAACGGGAACAGCTGCGGGAATCCCACCAGGGCCGCCTGGGCCTTGTCGTGGATGGCACGGTCACCGACGACGAGATTGCCCCTTTGCTGGATGAGCTGGCCCTGGTGGCCATCGACTTCCCCAGCTTCACCGACGGCCGTGGTTATTCATTGGCACGCCAACTCCGGCAGATACATGGATACCGCGGCGAACTCCGCGCCGTGGGGAATGTGCTGCGCGACCAGCTGGCCTATATGGAACGGGTGGGTTTTGACAGCTTTCTGCTGGAAGCGGGCCGTGACACCGCGGATGCGCTGAAAGCCTTTGGAGAGTTCAGCGCCTATTACCAGAACGCGCCGCTGGACCAACTGCCACGCCTGCGCCGCCGTCAACAGATGCGCGCCGCCTGATTTTCAGGAAGCACGGGGGGCGTCCGGGCTTCCAGTGGCTGCGAGCCGTTGCAGCCATGCATGCAACGGCTTCGCAGCACGAATCCAGTCGCCCTCCAGCATCATGGCATGGGCCAGACCATCCACCATCAAGTAGTCCGCATCGTAGGCGTCGGCAGTCTGGCGAACCTCGTCCGCGGAAAACAGGGCATCATCCGCCGCGCCCAGGACGAGCATCGGGCAAGGGTGTACCCGATGGGGCCGTGCCAGGTTCAGGAACGTCATATCCATCAACGCACGTTGTGATTCACCCTGCATCCGCCCGCCATAGCGCGCCACCAGATCCGAATCCAGGTTGTCCGAGAACACGGCCCGACTGGCGCCCCGCAGATCCTCCCGGCTGGCGCTACCGCCATGCATCAGGGAAATACGGTTGAACAGTTCAGGGTCTGTGGTCAGCAGGCGTAATACCGACGCGACAAGGCCGCTGGGCGGGACGGAAGCCATTAACACAGCCCCCGGCAGACTGTGATCCTCCAGGTACTTCTGGATCACCATCCCGCCCATGGAATGGCCGATCACAACGGGAGGTTCCGCCATGGGCTCGATGGCCCGGCACAGGTCCCGCACATAATCGGATAGCCCGTGAAAATGCAGGCTTCGCTTGCCGCGGCTGCGGCCATGACCTCTTAGGCTCAAGGCATAACAGTCATAGCCCTTGGCTGCGAACCAGGGCAGAAAATGCTCGTCCCAGCACCAGGCCCCGGCATGGGCACCGTGAACAAAAAGCAATGGCCAGGCTTGCCGTCGACGCCCTTCCGGTGGGCGATGGATGATCTCCAGCGCCGGCTCTTGCCCAATCAGCGTTCCCCAGCCGAATGGACCGTACATCATGGCTCACCCCGCCTGCCGGCCGGGCGGATATACCAGAGAAAGGCCAGCACCTGCAGTGCCCCGATCAGCAACAAAGCCACCTTGTACCCAAGAGGGTCATAGCCACTCCCATCCGGAAACTCCCAGAATTGCACCACCAGACCGATTCCCCACTGCATACCAAACGCACCGATGAACACCATCAGGTTCAAGGCCGTGTTCACCCGACCGGCCAGCCCCCCGGCGAAGCGTTGAGTCAGCAAGGCGTACATCAAAGTACCCGAGGTGGCAAAGAAGGAAAAGGCCACCCAGAGCGGGATAACCGGCAGCGGCAACTGCAAGCCGATAAGAATCATGAGCACGGCGGTCACCCCAATCCCGAACGACGCAACGCTACGCTGACTAATCCCCGCCAGGCTGAGGCGTTCCGCGATGGTGCCCCAACCGGCAAAACCCAGGGTGATGGCCAGGGCGAATAACAGCAGCGATTGGCCGATCTCCGCCCGTTCGAAGCCGGCCACGTCCCGCAACCAGGGCGCCGCCCACAGGCCACCGACGGCCAGCGATGCACCCTGGGACACCAGGGCGATCGGCGCGGCGCGCCAGAACGCGTCGCTGCGGAAAATACTCCCGAGCGCGGCCACCTGAGCCCGCACCGTCGCGCGTGGCTGCGCCTCATCGGTCCGGCGTTCAGGGACGAACCGCCAGATCAGCAGCGCGGACACCACCGAGGCAGCGGCAAGCACCAGGAACACCGGGCGCCAGCCGGTAAACGCCACCATGCGCTCCACCGGCGCCGTGGCCACCATGGCTCCCACACCGCCGAAGGCAAGCAGCCAGCCGTTGACCAGCGGCAACCGCTGTGGCGGAAACCAGTCCACGAAGGCCTTGAAGCTGGCCATCAGGCAGGCGGAAACGCCCAGGCCGATGAACGCACGGCCCAACGTCAGTCCGCCCATGCCCTGGCCGATCGCGAACAATGCGGAACCGACGGCTGCCACCAGCAACAACGCCGCATTAACCCGCCGCGCCCCGTAACGATCCAGCAACACCCCCAGGGGCAACTGAAAACTGGCAAAGGCCAGAAAGTAGGCGCTGGTCATCAGCCCGAGTTGTGCGGCCGAGAGCCCCACATCTGCCTGCAGATCGCCGGAAATCACCGCATTGACGGAGCGGAACAGGAAAGACAGAAAATAGCCGCTGGCAAACGGCAGAAACACCAGCAACATCAGCTTGCGCAAAGGCAGTGACTGACGATCCGGGGCCGCCGATGGAGTAACGTGATCGTTCATGCCTGGGATTTACCTTGTGCAGTGGCCAGGCGGGCGAGGCTCCCCCGCAAAATCGCGCATGATACCATGCACAGGAACACATGCCGCCGTGTGACGCCTTAGCGCCACGCGGCGCGCGCTATTCGCAACAACGGCTTCGGAGCATCAATGACCGCACAACCGGAAACGGTTTATCGCAAGGACTATCGCGCCCCTGATTACCAGATCGAGACTGTCGATCTGCATGTGGAGCTGGCCGAACCGGAGACCATCGTCACCAGTAGAATGGGCATCAGGCGAACAGCGGCAACCACCTGCCCCCTGCGCCTTGACGGCCAGGAACTGAGCCTGCGCGGGATCCGGCTGGATGATGCTCCGCTGGACGGGAGTGCCTATACGGCGGACGCGGAAGGGCTCACCCTGCTCTCACCCCCTGCGGCGTTCGAACTCACCATCACCACAGCGATCCGGCCCCAGGACAACACGGCTCTGGAGGGGCTCTACCAGAGCGGCGGCATGTACTGCACCCAATGCGAGGCCGAAGGCTTCCGCCGGATCAGCTATTTCCTGGACCGGCCGGACGTGATGGCAGTCTACACAACCACCATCGTGGCCGATGCCGCGCGTTGCCCGGTGTTGCTCTCCAACGGCAACCTGGCGGCCAAGGGTCTTCTGGAAGACGGGCGCCACTGGGTACGCTGGCATGACCCTTACCCCAAGCCCAGCTATCTGTTTGCCCTGGTGGCGGGTGATCTGCATGAACACCGGGAGCAGTACACCACCGGCAGCGGACGCGAGGTGACGGTTTCGCTCTATGTGGAACCGCGCAACGCCGGGCGCACGCAGCACGCGATGGACTCCCTGCGCCGCGCCATGCGCTGGGACGAAGACACCTACGGCCTGGAATACGACCTGGACCGCTACATGGTCGTGGCCGTGGACGATTTCAACATGGGCGCCATGGAAAACAAGGGGCTCAACATCTTCAACACGGTCTGTGTCCTGGCGGACGAGGAAACCTCCACCGACCGGGATTTCGAGACCGTGGAAGCCGTTGTCGCCCATGAATATTTCCACAACTGGACGGGCAACAGGGTCACCTGCCGCGACTGGTTCCAGCTCAGCCTCAAGGAGGGGCTCACCGTCTTCCGGGAACACCAGTTCTGCGCCGACATGAATTCGGCCGATGTGCAGCGCATCAACGAGGTGCGAATTCTGCGCGCCGCCCAGTTTCCCGAGGATGGGGGGCCCATGGCCCACCCGGTGCGTCCGGACTCCTACGTGGAGATCAGCAATTTTTACACCCCCACCGTTTACAACAAGGGCGCCGAAGTCATCCGCATGTACCACACCCTGCTGGGTGCGGACGGTTTCCGCCGCGGCATGGACCTGTATTTCCAGCGCCACGACGGGCAGGCGGTCACCTGTGACGATTTCCTCGCCGCCATGGCCGATGCCAACCAGCGCGACCTGACGCAGTTCAGCCAGTGGTACGCCTATGCAGGCACTCCGGAACTGACCGTGTCAGACAGCTATGACCGGACCAGTCAAACATACAGCCTAACCGTTGAACAGCGGGTGCCGGACACCCCGGGGCAGCGGAACAAGCCGCCCATGCACCTGCCTCTGGCGTTGGGCCTGCTGGATGAAAACGGTCATGAGATTCCACTGCGGCCGACCGCGGAAACCGCCATTTTGATGCGCGGTGATGTGGCGGAACTGCGGGAGCACCGTCACACTCTGCGTTTCGAACAGGTACCGGAGCGTCCGGTGCCGAGCCTGCTACGCGGTTTCTCGGCGCCGGTGCGGCTGCATTACCCGTACAGCGATGACCAACTGGCCCTGATCCTCGGCCATGACCACGACGGATTCACCCGCTGGGACGCCGCTCAGCAACTGTGCACAGGCGTCATGTTGCGCAACCTGGATCAGCCGGAGGCCCTGGCGGCACCAGAGGCGCTGTTCAGCGCCTTCCGGCAGGTGCTGGAGCGCAGCAGCGACGATCCCGCTTTCGCCGCCGAGGTCATGACCCTGCCCACGGAGCAGTATCTTGGTGAGCAGCAGGACATCATCAACATTGAAGGTAATCACGCGGTACGGGAAGCGTTGCTGCGCACGCTGGCAGTAGGCCTGCAGGGTGAGCTTGAGGCCGTCTATCAGCGCACGTCGGAGCAGCGCGGCACCCCCGGCGCCCAGGGCGCCGGCTGGCGCAGCCTGGCCAATGCCTGCCTGACCTATCTGGCGCGACTGCCGCAGGACGGTTCCATCAGCGTACAGACGGCTTTTGCCAAGGCAGAAACCATGACTGATCGCCTGGCGGCCCTGGCCCTGCTGGCCAGAACACCGGACCAGTCAGCCAGCCGCGAGGCGCTGGAGGAATTCCACCAGCGCTGGAAACACGAGCCACTGGTGGTGAACAAATGGTTCCAGATCCAGGCCATGGCGCCTCACGCATCGGCGCCAGAAACGGTCCGGGCGCTGGTGGAGCACCCGGATTTCTCCCTGCGCAATCCAAACCGGGTGCGTTCCGTGGTTGGAGCCTTCGCACAGGGGAATCCCATCGGCTTTCATCGCGCGGATGGTGCGGGCTATCGGTTCCTGGCCGATCAGGTGCTGGAGCTCAACGCCCTGAACCCGCAGGTTGCCGCCCGGATGCTGCTGCCGCTTACCCAGTGGCGGCGCCACGATTCCTGGCGGCAGGAGCACATGCGCGCGCAATTGGAACGGATACAGAAAGCGCCTAAGCTGTCAAAGGACGTGTACGAGGTTGTCGCCAAGGGTCTTCACACCAGCTGACAGCCGACCAGACACCGAAAAACACGGGTACCGCCATGTTTCGACTGAACCTCACAGGCAGGACGTTCCTTGCAGCCACGCTGATCGCCGTGGCAACCGCGCTGGTGGTGCCTGCACTGGCTCCGGCCCAGAACGATGAGCCCCGGGAAGCCACTTCAGAAAACGGTCTCAAGGCCCCGGCCGATCATTCCGAAACCGCCCAGGTGGTGGCCAAGCTGCTGTCCTACCAGCACTTCCGCCGCCACCCGATCAACAATGAGCTCTCGGCAGCGGTGCTGGATGCCTATCTGGATTCGCTGGACCCGGAACGCTACTACCTCCTTCAGAGCGATATTGACGAGTTCAGCCGCTACCGGGAGGAGTTGGATGATTTGCTGATGGAGGGGGACCTCTCCATTGCCTACGACATCTTCAACCGGGTGAAGCAGCGGACCGAGGAGCGATCTGCGTTTGCGCTTAAGGTACTGGAGCAAGGCGTTAGCCTGGACACGGACCAATCCCTGGACCTGAACCGCCGCGAAGCGGACTGGGCCGAGGATCGCGAAGCGCTGGACCGTCTGTGGCGGCAGCGGGTCAAACACGACATGCTCACCCTGCTCCTGGCCGGGGAGGAAGAGGAACAGACCCAGGACCTGCTGCGTAATCGCTACGAAGGCATGGCCGAGAATATCGGCCGCTCATCCGGTGATGATGTCTTCGAGACCTACATGAGCGCCTGGGGCCGGGCTTTTGACCCGCACACCAACTACATGTCGCCTCGCAACAGCCGTGAGTTCGATATTCAGATGAAGCTCTCGCTGGAGGGGATTGGCGCTGTGCTACGCACGCAGCGGGATTTCACCGAGATTGTGGAACTGATTCCTGGCGGTCCCGCGTCCAAGGACGGTGAGCTGCAGCCCGGCGACCGGATCATTGGCGTCGCCCAGGATGACGAGGAAATGGTCGACGTGGTGGGCTGGCGCCTGCGGGACGTGGTTGACCTGATTCGCGGGCCCAAGGAGTCCACGGTGCGTCTGCGGGTGCTGCCCGCGTCGGGCGGCTCGGACGCGCCACCCCGTACCATCAGCCTGGTCCGCAATGAGGTGAAGCTGGAGGAACAGGCAGCTCAGAAGGAAGTGCTGGAATTGGACCGTGATGGTCATCAGTACCGCGTGGGCGTGATCCGCGTTCCCACCTTCTACTCCGATTTCGCGGCCGCCGAAGCGGGCGACGAGGATTACCGGAGCACCACGCGGGACGTGAAGCGTCTACTGGACGAGCTGAAACAGGAGTCCGTGGACGCCCTGGTGGTGGATCTGCGGGGCAATGCCGGCGGCTCCCTGCGTGAGGCAGCAGATCTCACCGGGCTGTTCATCCCCCGTGGGCCAGTGGTACAGATCCGCCGCAGCGACGGTAACACCGAAGTGCTGCGCGATCGCGACGGACGCATGGCCTACGATGGCCCGCTGGCCGTCATGGTAGATCGTCACAGCGCCTCGGCGTCCGAGATCTTCGCCGGCGCCATCCAGGATTATGGCCGTGGCGTGATTGTGGGTGAGCAGACGTTCGGGAAAGGCACGGTACAGTCGCTGGTGGACCTCAACCGCTTCAGCGCGAACCCGCAGCGCGACTCGGGCCGGCTGAAGCTCACGGTGGCGAAGTTCTACCGCGTGACGGGCAGCAGCACCCAGAAACGGGGCGTGATCCCGGACATTGCACTGCCCTCGCCCATGCGCAGTGATAATGTGGGCGAGAGCGCCGTGGATAACGCGCTTCCCTGGGACAGCATCCAGGCCACGAGCTTCAGCCGCGTGGATGACCTCAATCGACTGCTACCCATTCTCAAGCAGCGCCACGAAGACCGTGCAGCCACGGATGAGGCCTTTCAGGCACTGGTGGAAGAGGTGGAAAAGCTCACGGCCATTGCCGACCGCACCGTGGTCTCCCTGAACCGGGAACAGCGCCGGACCGAGCGCGAGGCCAGCAACCAGGCGCGTCTGGACAAGGCCAACCGGCGCCGTGAGTTGCATGGGCTGGAACCCCTGGAGACGCTGGACGAGTTGACCCGGGCGCAGGACGAGCCCGACACCCTGCTGCACACCACGGCGGAGATCGTGCTGGATCTGCATACCCTGATGTATCAGCCTGCTGTGGCCAAGGCCTGGAGTGCGGAACTCGCCCGGGAGCGTTAGTACTGCTGGGGCCTGGGGCCCGGCCTAGGGGAGCACTGATCGATTCCCTAGGTGGCGGGCTCCAGGTGTTCGATGATGAGCTGAGGTCGGCTGTTGCCGCGCCAGGTGTTGATATCCAGCCGGTAGACGGCGCGAATCCGCCTCGGGAGATTGTTGTCCCAGCCGGCGTCCACGGCCCGGAAGGCGATGGCGTCCAGCGGTTGCGTACCATCCAAGTGGCGCAGGTTAAGCTTCAAATGGCGCTCGCCGACGATGCGACTGGCCTGGACCTCGAACAGATTGTCGAAGCACGGCTCGGCAAAGCCCTGGCCCCAGGGGCCGCCGGCGCGCAGTTCACGGGCAAGTTCCAATTGCAGGTCCCGCGCCTCCAGCCCGCCATCCGTGAGTAACTCCCCTTCCAGTTCATGATCGGGCACCCAGTCCCGGACCACATCCTCAAAGGCGGTACGGAAGCGCTCCAGGCTGTCTGCGGGCAGGGTCAGGCCTGCAGCCGCCGAATGCCCGCCGAAGCGGGAGATCAGCCCTGGGTTGAGGCTATGCACGCGTTCCAGGGCATCCCGCAGATGCAGCGCGGGAATGGACCGCCCGGAGCCCTTCAGTTGGCCGTCGCCATCCGGTGCGAATACCACGGTGGGCCGATGGAAACGTTCCTTGAGCCGTGAGGCCACGATACCCACCACGCCCTGATGCCAGTGCGTGTCATACACGCACAGGGCCGGCGGCGGCTCACCACCAATGCTCTGAAGCGCCTGCTCCAGGCCCGCCAGCGCCTCCTGCTCCATGCTCTGCTCGATTTCCCGCCGCTGGCGGTTGAGCGCATCGAGTTCCGCGGCCAGCTGCGCCGCTTCCTGGTCGTTGTCGGTCAACAGGCATCGAATACCGATGGACATATCCTCGAGCCGGCCGGCTGCATTCAGCCGCGGGCCCGCCGCGAAGCCGAGATCGGAGGCCACAACCCGGGACGGATCACGGCCAGCCACTTCCAGTAGCGCACGCAACCCGGCGCAGGCCTGCCCGGCCCGCACCCGGCGCAGGCCCTGCTCCACCAGAACCCGGTTATTGGCGTCCAGGGGAACCACGTCGGCCA
>SLCE01000198.1 GCA_007125985.1 Ectothiorhodospiraceae bacterium
AAGCGGGCCTGCCGGCTGGTCATGATGCCCTTCTGGCCCGTCAGCATGATCATCGGCATGGCGCCGAGATAGGCATAGGCGGCGCCGGTCAAGAGGTTCAGCGCGCCGGGACCGAGTGTTGAGATGCACACACCCGGCCGGCCAGTCAGACGCCCGTGGGTCGCCGCCATGAACGCTGCAGTCTGCTCGTGCCGCGTGACTACGAGCGTGATGCGCGATTTGCGCAAAGATTCAACAACGTCGAGATTCTCCTCGCCGGGTACGCCGAAGATGAATTCGACGCCCTCGTTCTCAAGCGCCGCGACCAGCAGGTCGGATCCTTTAGTCATTAAATCCCTCTAACTTCCAACTAAACCTGTTGACCGGAAAGGAAATCCCGAACTACTTGATCAGTTCGGTCGGATTAAGGCGGCCAAGTCAGAACAGCGTTCGAGCTTACATGGCCGAAAATGGAACGCACCTCTCAATATAGCTGGTCCGGCGTTGGTCGAATGCCCCAATGTCTTGCCGTGGGTGAAGCCTGCTACTCGGCGCATCCGGGTCTTGACGCACAGGTGCCGGTCGGCCCGCTCACCGTGAGCCGGCAGCGCAGCTGCTCTCGCTACTCCACGGCATTCTCCACGGCTCCCAGCTCTACCGCCTCAAGGGCGGCACCTCGGCGCTGGTCCAGGGTCTGGCCAAAGGCCTGCCTCTGTATTCCGGTAGCCCTGTGGTGCGGGTCGAGGAAGGCTCCGAAGGGGTGAAGGTCTTTAACGAACGGGAAACGCTCGAAACCATCGGGTTCGCCTCGGGCGAACTCTGGGTGCATCAGGATTCCCGCTTCATGCCCTTAGAAAAACGGGACTGGACTGCCGGTGAATTTCCAGATGGACGATGCACTTGAAAGGCCCATGTTCACCGTCTGGGTCAACCAGGTGGAGCCCACGCTCAAAGGTAGCGCGCCCGTGTTCCAGACCTGGAACCCGCTGTTCGAACCAGACCCTGACACCGTGCTCTCGCGGGTGCCGATGGAGCGCGCCGTCGTCCACCCCGGCACCGCCCGGGTTCACGAAGCCCTCGGTCAATGGCATCGCCAGCCTGGCCGCAAGGTCTTCTTCTGTGGCTCCTGGGCGTATGAAGGCGTGCCGCTGCTGGAATCAGCCGTGCGCTCGGCCAACACCGTGGTGGACGCCATCATGAAGTGACCCCCCCCTCCGGATGTGCGCATTGAGCGTTCAAGGCAGCACCGATCTATCTTGATGGTTCGTTTGCGGCCGGTGTCAAACAGGGCTCTTGTCATCTGGCTGCCTACAGCAGGGACACCGGATCACCTGAGTTGACCTAAGCTTGATGATGCGTCAGAGCGGAGGCCAGATTGGCAGTGCCGTGAACAGGGGCAATCTCTCTTCCAGTCCGCCACTGGTCGGGCGAGACCAGGCGCTGGCGACGCTGGATGTGGAACTGGAGCGGGTGCTGGCCGGCGAGTTCCGGGTCGTGCTGGTAACCGGGACCGCGGGGCTGGGCAAGACACGGCTGGCGGCTGAGGCGCTGAGACGCGTTGACGGGCGGGCGGTGTGCCTCTCCGCACGGGCCTATCGCTGGGGCGGGACGGCGTCCTTCGGGCTGTGGATCGAGGCGCTTGACCGCTATCTGCGGCAGCTGGATACGACCGAGGCGCGCGCTCTGTGCCGCTCGCCCCTGGCCTCGCTACTGCCCTCGGTGGAAGCCGAAGGCGGACTTGGGCGCGAGCCGCACCGGCAGGAGCTGCTTGAGGGGTTAGTGGACCTGTTCGATCGGTTGAGCGCGCGCCAGCCGGTAGTGGTCTTCCTGGACGATGTCCACCTGGCCGATATTTCCTCCTGGGAGGCCCTGCGCTACTTGGGCCGGCGACTCTCTGGCGCGCCGGTCGGCGTGATTGCAACGGCGCGGCCAGAAGGGCTGCAGCGCCACGCCATCACCGGCGAGGTGCTGATCGGTCTGGACGAGGACGGATTGCAGCACCGTCTTGCGCTCGAGCCGCTGCGCCGGGCCGATGTGACGCGCCTGGCCCATGATGTCATGCGCGGCGAGCCGGGGCGGGGCTCGGCTTTCGTGCTGGAGCCGCTGGTGAGCTGGCTGATGGCGAACTCGTCGGGGCATCCCCTCTATGTGATCGGTTTGCTGCGTGCTTTCCTGGAGCAGGGCGGGGATCCGGCCGCGCCGCGGCTGGAGCGCGTGCCCGAGAATCTCCAGGAGCGAATCAATCTTGAGGTCCAGAGTCTGGCAACGAAGCCGCGGAAGGTACTGGAGGCGCTGGCGGTGGTCGAGCAGCGCATTGACGTGGCTGATCTGACCGCGATCACGGGCCTGGAGATGGATGCCCTGGGCCAGGCGCTCGAGACTCTGACTCGGTGCCGACTGGTGCAGGAGCACACCGAGGGGCAGGCCCTAGCATGCGAGCTCACGCACCCGGTGGTGAGCGACGCGGTTTATCAGCAGATCGGGGCGACGCGGCGGCGCGCGCTGCACCGCACCGTGGCGCGCACGCTACTTCGA
>SLCE01000108.1 GCA_007125985.1 Ectothiorhodospiraceae bacterium
TGAGCGGCAGGGCGCGGAGCCGGTACTCGACCACCATGGCCGGTTTCATCCGGAAAATTCGGTGCTGGTGCAGCAGGCCCTCCGGCTGGGCTTGCGGCTTTCCGGTTTGTACACCCGGGGCCGGAATAACGCGCGACGTCTGCGCCTGCGCCGCCGCAGCCTGCGTCTGCCGAAGCTTCCGCCGGCCCTGAACGGGGTCCGGATTCTTCACCTCAGTGACCTGCATCTGGACATGCATCCGGACCTGCCGTGGGTATTGCGGGAGCGGGTTCGGAATCTGGACTACGATTTCTGCGTCATCACCGGCGATTTCCGTTACCACACCCGGGGCACGAGCGCCCCCGCGCTGGCCGCCATGGCCGACGTGATGCAGGTGTTGCGCTCCCCGGTGTACGGGGTGCTGGGTAATCATGACTCCCTGGATATGGTGCCGGCGTTGGAGCAGATGGGCGTCCGCGTGCTGCTGAATGAATCCGTTCTCTGGGAGGAGCGGGGCAGTCCCGTAGCGGTGGCCGGCGTGGATGATCCCCATTATTTCGGGCTTCACGATCTGGACCGGGCTCGCGCCGGGGTGCCTGAGGGCGTGCCCTTGCTGTTGCTGTCCCATTCCCCGGAAACCTACCGGGAGGCGGCCCTGGCCGGCTACCATGCGCTCCTTTGCGGCCATACCCATGGTGGCCAGATCTGCCTGCCCGGTGGTGTGCCGTTGGTGACCAATGCACGTTGCCCCCGACACATGTGCCGGGGAGGCTGGGAATTCGACGGTTTGCGTGGCTATACCACAGCCGGCGTCGGGGCTTCGGTGATGGACGTCCGGTTCAACTGCCCGCCGGAAATGGTGTTGCATATCCTTCGTCGGGCTAACTGACCCCGCAACGCACCAGGAAGCGCTTCCTCAAGGATTCTGATCCGGCGCCCGCGCCTCATGACCTCTGTCGTCGGGCTCAGCCTGCGTTCCGGGATTGCCGGTTTCGGTGGTCTCGGTCGATTCCTGTGCCTCCGGGCGGCCGGCGATCACGTGGCACATTTCCAGGTAATGCTCGGCGCCCTTGCGCATCTGCTCAAGGGCGCGGCGCAAAGCGCTGATCTCGTCCAGCAGACTCACCATGCGCCGCACCGGTAATTTTCCCTGGCTGCCCTCCTGGAGCAACTGTTGTTTTAACCCGTGGTATTCGGACAGCAATGTGTCAACCCAGGCGGTATCGGCTTCGCTCTGGTGATGCCAGACGGCCGCCAGAGGCAGAGTGCGAACCAGTTGCAGGCGCCAGGCATCCACCGCGCGTACGGCCGGCGTGGCACTGCCTTCCTGGCGCAGGCGACGCAGGCGTTCACATTCCACCGCCCGCTGGGCGATATCCGCCTGGTACTGGCCTACACGTAACGCCATGGGCAGGGCGGTGTGCAGGGCGGGTGGTAGGCCGGTTTCATGCAGTTGGTTCACGTACCCTGCCAGGCTGTCCAGGCGTACCTCCAGGGCGGTGCGTCGTGGGTCTGCGGAGGTGTCGGTACCGTGCAGGGCATCGCGCATCAGGGCCAGGGTCATATCGCCGGTATCCGCCAGTTCCAGGCGCACCGCCTCCAGCGCCAGCGACGGCGTTGCGAGCACATTGGTGTCTAGGTATCGCGTCCGCGCCAGGTCTTCCTCCTGGGCACGGAAACGCTTGTCGAGAAACGCCACCAGATGCCGGGTGAACGGCCACACGGTGAGCAGGCCGGCGAGTTTGGTCAGCGTATGGAACACGGCCAGCGTGGCGGCGACACCGGCCGCGCCGGGTACCAAGCCACCCAATTGCCGGGCAAGCCAGAGCATGATCGGCAATGTGAGTAATGCCACCACGGCGGTGATGGCGTTGAACAGGACGTGGGCGGCTGCCACGCGGCGGGCATTGGGCGTGGCTCCGATGGCGGCGAAGGCGGCGGTGGATGTGGTGCCCAGATTGGCACCGATGACCAGGGCCGCCGCGCTCTCCAGCGCTACCAGGCCACCGGCCGCCGCGGTCAGGGTGAGGGCCAGTGCAGCGCTGGAGGACTGCATGAGTACCGTGAGCACCACACCCAGCACCAGGAAGGCCAGAACACCGGCCACGCCGGGGAGGGCAAAGGCCGCTAGATCCACGGCGGTTCCCAGATCGGAGAACGCCATCCGCAGCACGTCCACGCCCAGGAAGAACAGACCGAAACCGGCCAGCGCATCGCCGAGAGAGCCGCGACGGCTGGTGCCGCCGGTGACGCGGAGCCCCATACCAACAGCAATGGCCGGCAGAGCCAGAGCCTGGAGATTGACGTTGAAACCCACCAGCGCCACCAGCCAACTGGTCAGGGTGGTGCCCACATTGGCGCCGTAGATGACGGTGATCGCCTGGGACACGCCCATCAGCCCTGCGTTAACGAAGCCGACCGTGGCGAAGGTGACGGCGCTGGAGGATTGGACTAGTGCGGTGACGAGTATCCCGGACCCCAGGCCGTGGATGGGCTTGCCGGTGCATGCGGCGAGAATTTTCCGGAGCGCATCGCCGGCGGCAACCCGCAGGCCCTCGGTCATCAGGCGCATGCCGAGCAGGATCAGCCCGATTCCCCCAACAAACTGGAAGGCGGCGGCGACGTCCATCCCTGGGGCCCTATGACGTCAGTCGGTGAGCACCTGATCCTGCAGCTCGGGGTCGGCCATCAGCTGCAGGCTGGCGCGGGTTGGGCTGAGTAGGAGCATCTCACCCTGTGCTTCCAGTTCCAGCGCTTCCACCGGGTTCACCCAGCGGCAGTCCACCACTTCCGCCTCGCAAACGGCTGCTTCCTGGGCCCGCGGCGCGGCTGCCACATAGAAGCGGGTGTCGAACCGGCGTGGCAGGCCGGGTGGCGTGATGCGGCGGAACAGATAATGCAGCCGGTGCGGCTCCGGCATGAATTCCTGATCATGGATCAGCCGTTCCCAGGCCTCGGCATCGGTGAGCACACGGTCGCGCCAGTCAGGGACCAACGGGGTACCGTTCAGCTGTCCGACCAGGAGGCCGGCTTCCTCGAAGCATTCCCGGATGGCGGCCAATCGGTAGGCGCCGCGGTCTTCTTCGGGTTCCGGTTCCACCTGGCGCAACAAGCGCTGCTCGCCACCGAGATTCGATAGCGCGTGATCCACTGCTTCCACCACGCCGCCCGGGTAAACCCAGGCGCCGGCGGCGAAACTGGCTTTTGGTTCACGGCGCACCATCAGTACTTCGACGCCATCGCTGGCTTCCCTGAGTAGCATCAGGGTGGCGGCCGGACGCGGGACAAGGACGGGAACATTCATCGAAGTCATGCCTCGATCATATCAGTTACACGGCAAATGTCTCGCCCTTCCGTTAAAGACGCACTGATCTGTTCCCATAGGGCTCTAACTCTGCAGCGTGTCTGGGGGCAAGGCGTGGTGTTGCCGCAGGGGCGACACCTTGCGTACAGCGTGCCATCCACGCATAGTCAGGCTGAATCAAAACAATGACAGGAGGCTCCATGACGTCCCGCACGTGTATGTCACGCCTTGGTGTTCTGCTGATGGTACTGACGTTTCTGCTGACCTCGTTGGCGCTGCCGGCAGCGCAGGCGGGTATGGTGGGCACCCAGGACTATCTGGCCGAACAGGAACTGGATCAGCAGCGGGAAGCCGTACTCACCGTGCTACAACAGGCCGAGGTACGGCAACAGCTGGAGCGCTGGGGCGTGGACCCGGCGGATGCGGAGGAGCGCGTGGAGAGCCTGACGGCCGAGGAGCTGGAGCAGCTTTCTGAACGCATGGATCAGATGCCCGCCGGGGCCGGCCTGGGTTCCGTAGTCGGAGCCGTGGTGTTCGTGTTTCTGGTACTGCTGATCACTGATCTGCTGGGGCTTACAGAAGTCTTCCCGTTCACGAATCCTCAGCGTTGACGCCACAAGCAGCTTGCTCGTGGAGCCGGCCTCACACGGTATGATGGGGCCAGTCGAAACGGGCAGGATTTTCCATGGACAAGGGCGAGGCAAAGCGTAAGGCGTTCAGGCTCCAGCGCTACCTGATTACCGGCATCATCACCGTGATCCCCCTGTGGATCACCTGGTGGGTTTTCAATTTTCTGTTCAGCCAGCTGTCGCGTTTCGGCAGCCCCTGGGTACGGGCACTGGGGCGGGTGGTCGAGCCCCAGGCCCCAATGGTGGGCGATGTGCTCATGCGGCCGGGGTTTCAGGCCGGCCTGGCCATTGTTCTCACTCTGGCAGCCCTGTGCATCATCGGTTGGCTGGCCACCCAGGTGATTGGCAAGCAGCTGATTTCCCTGGTGGACCGGGTCATGTCGCGGATCCCCCTGGCGGAACGGGTTTACGGCTCCACCAAGAAGCTGCTAGCCGGCCTTCAGGAGAAACCTGAATCCGTGCAGCGGGTGGTGCTCATCAATTTTCCATCCCCCGAGATGAAGACGGTGGGATTCGTCACCCGCACGTTTCCAGACGCAGACACCGGCCGTATGCTTGCCGCCGTGTATGTGCCCACAACGCCCAATCCCACGTCCGGCTATATGGAAATCGTGCCACTGGAGAACGTGGTATCCACCGACTGGACTCTGGACGAAGCGATGTCGTTCATTATCTCTGCCGGCACGATCACGCCGCGTCACATCAACTACACGCACAGCAGCCCAAACGCGCCGGTTAGCGGCGAAGCGCCTGTAGCATCGCCTGGTTCGGATGACCGTCCGCAGGCAGGTCGCGACTGAGTTGGAATTCACGCAGAGCGCTCCGCGTCATGCGCCCGGCGATGCCGTCCGGACGACCGGAGTCGAAGCCCAACGCATTCAGCCGTTGCTGCATTTCTTTGACCTCTTCCCGTCGTAATGCGGTCTCATCCGGCGGCTGCGTGTGCAGGGTGCCCATACCAGCAATCCGGTCTGCCAGGTGGCCCACCGCCAGTGCGTAGGAGGTTGAGGTGTTCCAGCGCATGATCTGGCGGAAGTTGTTGTAAACGAGAAACGCCGGGCCCTGGTGACCGGCCGGCACAATGAGGGCTGCCTCGATGTCGGAGTCCGGTAGTGGCGTGCCGTCGGCCGCGCGTACGCCTTTGTCCGCCCAGGCTCGGACGCTCCGGCGCTCGCGCCCGTCCGCCTGTGACCAGTCGAACCCATCGGGGATTCGGACCTCCCGGCCCCAGCGCTCGCCGTCCCGCCAGCCAATGCGCGCCAGATAGTTGGCGGAGGAGGCGAACACATCCTCCAGGTCGTTCCACAGGTCGATGCGACCATTGCCGCTGCCGTCCACGGCGTAGCGGGTGAAGGTGGACGGCATGAACTGGGTGTGCCCCATGGCCCCGGCCCAGGAGCCGCGCATGCTGTCCTGGTCGATATGTCCCGCATCGAGAATGCGCAGCGCCTCCACCAGCTCTCCGGTGAAGTAGTCACTGCGCCGCTGGTCGCAGGCCAGTGTGGCCAGCGAGTCCAGTACGGGCATGGTGCCGAAATAGCTGCCGAAATTCGTTTCCAGGCCCCACAAGGCCACCAGATAATGGGGCTGCACGCCGTACGTGGCGTGGATCTGCTCAAGCAACGCCGCATGTTCTCGGAGCAGTTCACGGCCGCGCTCCACGCGGCTGTCCGTCACCCGTGTCCCCAGGTACTGACCGAATGTCTGCAGGAATTCCGGCTGGCTGCGATCCAGTTCCAGTACACGCTCCTGGAGTTCCAGTCCTGCAAAAGCGGCGTCCACCGTGCCCCGGTCTATCCCCTGATCCACCGCCTGGGTGCGGAGATCCTCCAGGCAGGCCTGGAACGCGGGCTGATCCAGGCTCGCTGTCACGGACATGGGCGCAGCAAGGACAACGAGGGCGATGAGACGTCGCATGAAACCTCCAGCAGGACAGTCATGGTGCGCATTTTGCATCGAGGTAAATACACATCCGGTACGCAGACAGCATACGCGCATCCGGCCGTTTCGAAACAGAGCAAATGGCAGTGGCCGTGCCCCACGCTGGTGCAGTATGGAGGAAAGCCTATGAACGACGAGTTGATGTCCTTCGAGGTTCGGCTGGTGATTGCCCGCATGGCGCGGCTGGTCCGGAAATTTGATGGGATGGCAACGGGTCTATCCTGCCCGGAGGACATCCTGGAGTTGATAAGGGTTGCCGGTCGACATGAGCGGCCCGAAGTCCGCGCCATCTATGATGAGATGCTCTACCTGATGGAGGAGCCGGAACTGCAGTATCTGGCGGAGCAGGGAATGGAGCTGCCCGCACCTTACGACCGACGCGTGAAGCGCCAGGGCGAGGAAAAGCGGCCGCGCCGCGTCTATCGGGGGCAGGTGATATACGATTGAAACGATTCCATTCTATGCTGATATACTGGAGGGAAGTCTGGAATTGACGCCAGGTGGCGTGATGAACGAACTGACCTCCAACACGGTGCGGCATATGCTGCGAGAAGTGGGCCTGCGGCCGACCCGTCAGCGCATGGCGTTGGCGCGCCTGCTTCTGTCCGGGGAGCCCCGCCATGTCACGGCAGAGGAACTGCTGGCCGAGGCGCGGGCGCACGGCGTCACCGTGGCCCAGACCACCATCTACAATGTGCTTCACCAGTTTCAGCAGGCTGGCCTTATCCGCGAAGTGCTGGTGGAATCCGGCCGTGCCTGGTACGACACCCGGACCAGCCCTCACATGCATGTGTACCACGAGGATAGTGGGCAGGTGCAGGATCTGGATCAGGATCCGTTTGGGCTCGACCTCCTCAACCGCCTGAATTTGCCGGATGACGTGGAGGTAACAGGGCTTGATATCGTGCTTCGTGTTCGATTAAAAAAACAATAAATACAATTAGTTATTTCTGTTTTTGAAATTCCTGCAAACTGGTTGACGTTCCCTCCTGACCTATTTATAGTCTTACGGGCCTGCCGACCTAGTCGGCCTAGATGCCTGTGATTCAGGTGTAAACCAAGAAGTGGGAGGGACTTTAATGAGCCTCAAAGGAACCAAGACCGAAGAAAACCTGAAGGAAGCCTTCGCGGGCGAATCCATGGCCAACCGTCGTTACCTGTACTTCGCGCAGAAGGCTGACGTGGAAGGTTACAACGACGTCTCCGCTGTCTTCCGTTCCACTGCCGAAGGTGAAACCGGCCACGCCCATGGTCACCTGGAGTTCCTGGAAGAGGTCGGTGATCCGGCCACCGGCGAACCGATGGGTGACACCGCCACCAACCTGAAGTCCGCCATTGCCGGCGAGACCCACGAGTACACCGACATGTACCCGGGTATGGCCAAGGCTGCGCGTGACGAAGGTTTCGACGAAATCGCTGACTGGTTCGAAACCCTGGCCAAGGCTGAGAAGAGCCACGCTGGTCGCTTCCAGAAGGCTCTGGACTCCCTGGACGGCTAAACGTCCCTGAGTCCACGACGCGCAAGAATGACCGGCAGCCTGGCGCTGTCGGTCATTTCTTCCCCTCAGCTGCCGGGAGGAACCCGCCATGAGTGAAGGAAGTCTCGAGGCTCCGATTCGCCATCCCATTCCCTGGGAAGATCCCGATTTCTACGATGCCGAAAAGCTGGACGCAGAATTGCGCCGCGTATTCGACATCTGCCACGGTTGCCGCCGTTGCTTCAACCTGTGTGATTCCTTTCCCCGCCTATTCGATCTGATTGATGATTCGGAATCGGGCGAACTGGATACGGTGGACTCCGCCGATTTCAAGCCGGTCGTGGATGCCTGCACCCTGTGCGACATGTGCTTCATGACCAAGTGCCCGTATGTGCCGCCCCATGAGTTCGATCTGGATTTCCCCCACCTGATGCTGCGTTACCGTGCGGTGGAGGCGAAGCAGGGCAAGGTGGGCTTCGTTGACAAGGAAATCAAGAAGACCGACCGCAACGGTAAACTGGGCGGCGCTGTTGCCCCCGTGGCCAACTGGGCGGCCAGTACCGGAAACAACATGACGCGGCCCCTGATGGAAAAAATGGTGGGGATCCACAAGGAAGCCCATCTGCCGAAATTCCACCGGAAGACCTTTGTCGCCGCGGCTAAGTCCGAAGTGCCCAGCGTCAACACCGAAGCGCCCAACTACGGTAGGAAGGCGGCGCTGTTCGCCACCTGCTTCGTGAACTACAACAATCCGGACATCGGCCATGCCATCCGGCGCGTGCTGGCCCACAACGGTGTCGAGACCGAAGTGGTCTACCCGGGTTGCTGTGGTATGCCGCAGCTGGAAAACGGCGATATCGCCGCGGTTGCCGAAAAGGCCAAGAAGGCTGCACAGGAACTCAAACCCTGGATCGACAAGGGTTACGAGATCATCGCCCAGGTGCCTTCATGTGCGCTGATGATGAAGTTTGAATGGCCGCTGATTGTTCCGGATGACCCAAACGTCAAGCGCCTGGCCGAACACACATCCGATGTCACCGAGTACGTGGTGGCCCTGCACAAGGACAAGGGGTTGGTGGATGGAATGCAGCCCCTGGAAGGCAAAGTGGGGCTCCACCTCGCCTGCCATGCCCGTGCCCAGAATATGGGTGCCAAGGCTGCGGAGATGCTGCGGTTGATCCCGGATGCGGAGCTGGCGGTCATGGAACGCTGTTCCGGCCACGGTGGTGCCTGGGGCGTAATGAAGGAGAACTTCCCGGTGGCGCTCAAAGTGGGCAAGCCGGTGGCCCGAAACATGAAGAAGGGTGGTGTGGCTTACGTGGCGTCTGAATGCCCGCTGGCCGGCGATCACATCCTGCAGGGGATGGACGCGCTGGACGGCGAGGGGCAGACGCCGGATCAGGCCTGGCACCCGATTGAACTGATGGCCAAGTCCTACGGCCTGGACTGATCCAGCGGAGGATTGCATGACGTTGAAGACCGAAGTGACGCGGGATGACATCCTGCCCATGGATGAATACGGCAAGATGCGGAAGCAGCATCGGGCCGACCTGGTGAACGTGAAACGGGATCGCCGAATTCCCTGCGGCCCCTTTGCCACCTTTTATTTCGAGAATTACGAGACCATGTGGTCCCAGATTCACGAAATGCTCTATATCGAGCGGGGTGGCGAGGAGCAGATTGACGACGAACTGTCCGCTTACAACCCGCTCATCCCCAAGGGCCGGGAACTGGTGGCGACCTTCATGATCGAGATCGAAGACAAGCCGCGGCGTCAGCGTGAGCTGGCAAAACTGGGCGGCATCGAGGAAACCTTCTTCATGAAGGTGGGCGACGAGAAGGTCATGGGCGAATCCGAGAAGGACGTGGATCGCACGACAGCCGATGGCAAGGCTTCCTCGGTGCAGTTTGTGCACTTCCCGTTCACCGATGCCCAGGTCAAGGCCTTTCGGGATGAATCCGTGGAAGTGGCTGTCGGCGTGGGCCATCCGGAGTACAACCACATGGCCACCCTGACGCCGGCCCAGCGCGCGTCTCTGGCGAAGGACTTCGCCGACTGACGCCCGTCGGACACACGGGCTTCGCACAAACGGCGGCCTTCGGGTCGCCGTTGTTTTTCAAGTGGTTCCGTTTGCCTGGCCTGGTTCCGGTCGTTATCATTCGCCGGTCTGTCGGCCGCCGGTAACACTGTTGTCGTCAGCCGGAGCCGGCCTGTACTCGAGGCCTGTCCCACCGTTTCCAGTCGAAATTCCAGCGGGGTTACCTGCCAGCATGCGTGCCAAGTTGCTCAGCGGTATCCGGGGTGAGCCATGAAGGGCCTGCTCGCCATCTCCAATACGATTGATTACATCACCCGCCGCCTGGGGCAGGCCATGGGCTGGGTTGCCGTCGCGCTGGTGTTGCTCGGGGTGATCAATGTGGTGGGCCGCTATCTCGGCGCCCGCATCGGGGTGCAGCTGGGGAGCAA
>SLCE01000018.1 GCA_007125985.1 Ectothiorhodospiraceae bacterium
GGGTGCTCAGGGCATAGAAGGACAGCCCCAGGAAAATGGCGGCCGTACCGCCGAAGGCCATGCCCACGATCTGGCTGCCGTTGGAGAACGCCCCGATATAGAAGTTGAGCAGCGGCCCCAGCGTATAACCCATGAAGCCCGTGAGGGCGAACACCGAGGCGATGCCCCAGGCGCTGTTCCGTAGCGCATTGGTGAGGAACAGCAGGCCAAAGTAACCACCGAGCACCACCAGGAAGTGCAGGGGAGGCGCATTGCTGAGCATGGCCACGCCCGCGGTCACGGCGCTGAACGCCAGTGTCATCGCAAGTAGGGTATAGGTGCTTCTCAGCACTTTGTTGACTTCCAGCGCCTGCTGGCGGCCGGCGCTGATGACGCGTTCCTGATGAGCCATGTGAAACCTCTCCTAATGCAATTGTCGCCACCGGCGGAGCTCCCGGGTCGGAGCCTGATTCGTACTCTTATGCCCGCCGGCCAGGATTCTCATTCTAACCAGCCTGGCTGCGGCGCGCCATGGGCACGCGGGGGATATCGCTGCCATTGCGACAGACAACGGTGCGCGCCCCCCGGTTCCGTCGTTGTGCCGGGGGAACCTGCGGCGCTAAAGTGATGACAACGTGCTGCCAGGTGATGCCATGCCGGTCAATTTCGAAAACAAGCTGGTGCTTGCCATCTCGTCCCGCGCGCTGTTCGACATGACCGAAAGTCATCGCGTGTTCGAACAGGAGGGTGTGGATGCCTATTGTCGCTACCAGATAGAACATGAGGATGAGGTATTGCGTCCGGGCGTGGCCTTTCGTCTGGTGCGGAAGCTGCTCGGTCTGGACCAGTCCTCAACACGGGTCGAAATCATATTGCTCTCCCGCAACAGCGCCGATACCGGGCTACGCATCTTCAACAGCATCCAGCACTATGGCCTCAACATCACGCGGGCGGCCTTTACCAATGGTGAGCGCCCATGGCGCTACGTGCCGCCTTTCGGCGCCCACCTGTTCCTGTCCGCGGACCCGGAAGACGTGGCACAGGCACTGGAGCTCGGCCATGCGGCTGCCACGATTCTGCCCCGGCATGAGGATCAAGGAGAGCTGGAAGGCGAGGTGGATTCGGAGCTGCGCATCGCCTTTGACGGGGATGCCGTGTTGTTCGGTGATGAGGCGGAACGCGTGTTCCGAAGCGCCGGCCTGGATGGGTTTTCGGCCAGCGAGCGGGAACGCGCCCGCGATCCGTTGCCGGGCGGGCCGTTCAAAAAGGTACTGGCCGCGCTGCAGCAACTTCAGGCGGATTATCCGCAGAAGGAGTGCCCGATCCGTACCGCGCTGGTTACAGCGCGGAGCGCGCCGGCCCATGAACGGGTGATCCGCACGCTGCGACATTGGAATATCCGGATCGACGAAGCCCTGTTCCTCGGCGGCCTGCCCAAGGCGGAATTCCTTGAAGCGTTCGGAGCGGATATTTTCTTCGACGATCAACAGGGTCACTGTGAGCTGGCCAGCAGCCGTGTCGCCACCGGGCACGTGCCTCACGGGGTTGCCAACGAGGCCGCTGAGGATTCCGGATAAGTAGCGGATGGAGGCGGTGCGCGATTCCCTTGCACCCTAGTTGAAAAACCCTTACCTTGAGCCCCGATTTTGACCCGACCTGACGATGCTGCGCTCCGGAAAGCGTATTTCGCAGTTTTGTTAGGTGGCGGTCAGCCGGCGGAGCCCCTTCACCAGCGGGCTCCGGTTGACGGATAGATTGGAGAACACCGTGCAGATCGTTTGCCTGGATCTGGAAGGCGTGCTGATACCGGAGATCTGGATCAACTTCGCCGAACTCACCGGTATTGAAGCCCTCAGGGCCACCACGCGCGACGTCCCCGACTACGACGAATTGATGCAGCAGCGGCTGCGCATTCTTGATGAGCACGGGTTGGGGATCAACGATATCCAGCAAGTGATCTCGCGCATGGAACCGCTGGAAGGGGCTGCTGCGTTCGTGGAATGGGTCCGCTCGCGTTATCAGCTGGTGATCCTGTCCGATACCTTCTACGAGTTCGCGCGACCGCTCATGCGGCAACTGGGCTGGCCGACGCTGTTCTGTCACCAGTTGGAGGTCACCGAGGCCGGCCGGATCAGCAATTATCGGCTGCGCATGGCCGATCACAAGCGTGCCGCAGTGGAAGCCTTCCGTGGTCTCAACTTCCAGACGGTTGCCGCTGGCGACTCATACAATGACACGAACATGTTGGCCGCGGCGCACAGTGGCATTCTGTACTGTCCGCCGCAGAACGTGATTGATGAGTTCCCGCAGTTTCCCGTGACCCGGGATTACCGGGAACTGCAGGCTGCCATAGAGCAGGGATTCCGCAGCTGAAGCCAGGGTCAGGAGTCATGAGCAAGCAGGATAGCGTACGGGTTGCGATTCTGGCGGATACGCATGGGTTTCTCGATCCGCGCATTTCGGAGCGTGTTTCGGACTGCGACTATGCCATTCACGCGGGTGATGTGGGCGGGGCGGACGTGCTGTGCGCCCTGCAACCCAGAATTCAGGTGGTCGCCATTCGCGGAAATAACGATACGGCGGAGAAATGGGCGGACTCCGAATCCCATTTTCTGGAGAATCTGCCCGAACACGCCAATGTGGAACTCCCGGGGGGCGCCGTTGTTGTGGTGCACGGTGACGATCACCGGTCGCTGAACGAGCGTCACCGCCACCTGCGGGAAACCTACCCGGACGCCCGGGCAGTGATCTACGGGCACAGCCACAAGCTGGTGATGGACTGCGATTCCCAGCCCTGGATCCTCAACCCCGGCGCTGCCGGTCGTACCCGGACACAGGGCGGGCCCTCCTGCCTGATTCTGGACTGCCATGCGGACAAGGCCTGGGAGATCGAGGCCATACAGCTGCCGGCCCGTAAATTCCCGAACCGTGACAGCCAGCGCCGGCGCAATACCGGCTGAGGAGCATGGTTCCGTCGGACCGCAACCAGCACCAATCTGATTCCTTCCAGCAGCTTGAGGCAGCCATTGACGGCTGCCTGCAGCCGGATCGCGAACCGTTCCGGCGTCGCCTGCGTGGCCTGCATCGCCGGGCGCGCGGAGGCAAGCCCTTTGATCGTGGCCTGAGCGCCCTTGAGCGTGACATCCAGGCCTCCTATGCCCGCCGTACGGCCCGGCGGGCTAGCCTGCCCACGCCGGATTACCCGCCAGAACTGCCCGTGGTGGAGCGCCGCGAGGAGTTGCTGCGCGCCATCAGGGAACACCAGGTGGTGGTGATCTGCGGGGAGACCGGTTCCGGAAAGAGTACCCAGCTGCCCAAGCTCTGCCTGGAATTGGGCCGGGGTGTGGACGGCATGATCGGCCATACTCAGCCCCGGCGATTGGCGGCCCGCAGTCTGGCCAACCGGGTGGCAGAGGAACTGCGCACCGAGGTGGGTGAGGCAGTGGGATACAAAGTCCGCTTCACCGATCGGGTGAGCCCACGGACCCACATCAAGCTGCTGACGGATGGCATGTTGCTGGCTGAGATCCAGGGTGATCCGGAGCTGCGCCAGTACGATACGCTGATCATCGATGAGGCGCATGAGCGGAGCCTCAATATAGATTTCCTGCTGGGCTATCTGAAACGCCTGCTGCCGCGTCGGCCCGACCTGAAGTTGATCATCACGTCGGCCACCATCGACCCGGCCCGTTTCTCCCGGCATTTCGACGATGCCCCTATTGTCGAGGTCTCCGGGCGTACCTATCCGGTGGAGGTCCGGTACCGGCCGCTGCGCAGCGAGGATGATGACGCCCGGGATCGGGACATGCTCACGGGCATTCTTGATGCAGTGGACGAACTCAGTCGCGCCGGCCCTGGCGACATTCTTGTGTTCCTCAGCGGCGAACGGGACATCCGTGAGGCGGCGGAAGCCCTGCGTAAACATCACCCGCCGCATACCGAAGTGCTTCCGTTGTACGCACGCCTGTCCGCCGCCGAGCAGCAGCGGGTGTTTGCGCCCCACCGAGGGCGTCGCATCGTGCTGGCCACCAATGTGGCCGAAACCTCGGTCACGGTGCCTGGCATACGCTATGTGGTGGACACCGGCATCGTGCGCCTGAGTCGCTACAGCTATCGCACCAAGGTGCAGCGCCTACCCATCGAACCCATTTCCCAGGCCTCGGCGAATCAGCGGGCCGGGCGCTGCGGACGGGTTGCGCCGGGCATCTGCATCCGCCTGTACAGCGAGGAGGACTTTCTGTCCCGAACGCTGTTCACCGATCCGGAAATTGCCCGCACCAATCTAGCGGCTGTCATCCTCCAGATGGAGGCGCAGAAGCTGGGCGCCGTCGACCGTTTTCCCTTCGTTGAGCCGCCGGACCGGCGCTACATCAATGACGGGTACAAACTGCTGCACGAGCTTGGTGCCGTGGACGGAGAGCGCAGGCTCACAGGGCTGGGCCGCAAGCTGGCCCGATTGCCGGTGGACCCCACGGTGGCCCGCATGCTCCTGGCCGGAGATCAGGAAGGGGCGCTGCGCGAGGTGCTGGTGATCGCTGCCGCGCTGAGTATCCAGGATCCCCGCGAACGGCCTCTGGATGCCCAGCAGGCGGCGGATCAGGCGCATGCCCAGTGGAAGGACGACCGCTCTGACTTCAGCAGCTATCTGAAGCTCTGGGATGCCTGGCAGGAGGCGAAGGGGGCGCTGTCGCGGAACAAGCAACGGAGATGGACGCGGGAGCGGTTTCTGTCCTTTGTCCGCCTGCGGGATTGGGAGGATATCCATCGGCAACTCAAGGAGCTGGTGAGTAGCATGGGCCTGCGGGTCAACCAGGAGCCGGGGGTGGCCTTGTCCGTGCATCGGGCGCTGTTGACCGGGCTGCTGGGCAATGTGGCCGTGCGTGGCGACGAGCAGGAGTACACCGGTGCCCGTAACCTAAAGCTGTTGATCTTCCCCGGGTCGGGGCTGTCCAAGCGGCGGCCGAAGTGGATCATGGCGGCGGAACTGGTGGAGACCAGCCGCGTGTTCGCCCGCACGGTGGCCCAGGTGGAGCCCGCCGATATCGAACGCTATGGCGGGCACCTGCTCAACCGTAGTTACAGTGATCCGCATTGGGATCCCGAGCGGGGGCAGGTGCGCGCCTACGAGACCGTGACCCTGTACGGTCTGGTGTTGGCGACGCGCCGCCCTGTGAATTACGGGCCTATCGCGCCCGGCGAGGCCCGCGAGGTGTTCCTGCGGCAAGGCCTGGCCGAGGACCGGGTGCGCTCGCGGGGACGGTTTCTGCAGCACAACCGGGACCTGATCGACGCCATCCAGACCCTGGAGGCCAAATCCCGGCGGCGAGACGTCCTGGTGGACGTGGATCTGCTCTACGCCTTTTACGCCGAGCGCGTGTCGGACAGCGTGGTGGACCTGAAGAGCTTCGAGGCCTGGCGTCGCCAGGCGGAGAAGGAACAGCCGCGCCTGTTGTATATGGAACGTGCGTATCTGATGCAGCATCGGGCGGATCAGGTCACCGCGGAGCGCTTTCCGGATCAGCTTGCCGTGGGGGACCTTCGGCTGCCCCTGGAGTATCACTTCGAACCCGGCCATCCGGACGATGGCGTGACTGTGATGGTGCCGTTGGCTGCGCTTAACCAGCTGCGTCCGGAACCGTTTGAGTGGCTTGTCCCAGGCCTGCTGGAGGACAAGGTCACGGCCCTGATACGCGGGCTGCCAAAAAGCCTGCGTAAGAACTTCGTGCCGGCGCCGGATTTCGCCCGTGCCGTGCTCGATAATCTGAGCCCGGGTGATGGCTCGCTGCTCGATGGGCTGCGCCGGGAACTCCGTCGCATGACCGGCGTGGACGTGCCCCCCGAGCAATGGGATAGCGCCCGACTGGACGCCCATTTCCACATGAATTTCCGGGTGTTGGACTCAACAGGTGAGGTAATTGCCACGGACCGGGACCTCACCGCACTCCAGCAGCGTCTTGCGGAGCGCGCCAGTGGTGATCTGCGGGAGCTGGAAGGGAATACCGGGTTTGAGCGCGACGGAATCACGCGGTGGGACTTCGGTGAACTGCCCGAAACCCTGGACTATCAACAGCAGGGGGTGACCATCCGGGCTTACCCTGCCCTGGTGGATCAGCGGCAACACGTGGCCCTGCGGCTGCTGGACTCTCCGGCAACCGCGGAACAGGAGACCCGGGCCGGCCTGCGGCGCCTGATCATGCTAGTGCTCCGCGACCAGGTACGCTATCTGCAACAACGCCTGCCGAAGCTGGATCGCATGGCGCTGCAGTACCGTCCCCTGGGTAACAGTGACCAGCTGAAGCAGGATCTGCTGGCCGCAATCGTGGACCGTGTCTTCCTCTCGGTGGCGGAACTGCCCCGCGACGCCGACGTGTTCGCCGCCATTCTGGAACAGGGCAGGGCCGAGTTGGTCCCGGAGGGTGAGCGGTTCGCACGCCGCATGGCACGGGTGCTGGAGCTCTACCATGCGCTGCGACAGGCCTTGAAGAAGCCCCGTGGACTCGAGGGCATGGAGAGTGCCCGTGACATGAGTGAGCACCTGGATCATCTGGTGTTTCCCGGGTTCATGCTCGCGCTGCCGCAGGAACTGATGGAGCATCTGCCCCGCTATCTGGAAGGGCTGCAGTACCGGCTTGACAAGCAGGCCAGCGACCCGCGCCGGGATGCACAGCGCACGCGCCAGATCCGACCTTGGTGGGAGCAGTATCTGCAACGCCGGGAACGTCATCAGCGTCAGGGAATCAATGATCCAGCCCTGCTGAGCTTCCGGATGATGCTCGAGGAGTACCGCATCTCCCTGTTTGCCCAACCCCTGGGTACCGCCATGCCGGTTTCCGAGAAACGGCTGAAGCAGGCCTGGGCGGAGGTCAGATAGGCCGTCCCGACCGCGTTGCTGCGGTGCGTGCCTGACAGCCGCGGCCTGCTTGGTGTAACATCGCGGCCTTTCCGGGGGACGCCCCGGAGCTTGTCCCGGCACCCAAACAGCGGATACGCATTCATGGAAATCAATCCCTTGTTGAACCAGGCTCAGGATCTACGCGAGCGCGTTGACGCGCTGAGGGGGTATCTTTGACTACCCAGGCAAACAGGAGCGGCTCGAGGAAGTTCTGAGGATCCTGGAAGACCCCGATGTCTGGAACAATCCGGACGAGGCGCAGGCGCTGAACCGAGAGCGTGCGCAACTTGAGACGGTGGTGCAGCAGCTCACGTCCCTGGACGAGGGGCTGGCGGATGTGGACGAACTCATAGAACTGGCCAGCGCGGAAGAGGATGAGGACACCGTCGCCGCGGTGGCGGATGACCTGGAGGCCTTTCAACGCCAGGTGGAATCGCTTGAGTTCCGCCGCATGTTCTCCGGCGAGATGGATGAGGCCAATGCCTTCCTGGACATTCAGGCCGGCTCCGGCGGCACCGAAGCCCAGGACTGGGCGGAAATGCTGCTGCGCATGTACCTGCGCTGGGGCGAGCGACGGGGCTTCAAGACCGAATTGATCGAAGTGTCCGCCGGCGATGTGGCGGGCATCAAGAGCGCCACCGTGCGTTTCGAGGGGGAGTACGCCTTCGGTTGGCTGCGTACCGAGACCGGCGTGCATCGACTGGTACGGAAGTCGCCGTTCGACTCCGGCGGCCGGCGACATACCTCGTTTGCGGCGGTATTCGTGTCGCCGGAAATCGATGACAGCGTGGATGTGGATATCAACCCGGCGGATCTGCGCGTTGACGTCTACCGGGCAAGTGGCGCCGGTGGGCAGCACGTGAACCGCACGGAGTCGGCGGTGCGGATCACCCACCTTCCCACCAACACCGTGGTGCAGTGTCAGAACGATCGCTCACAGCACAAGAACCGCGCCACCGCTATGAACCAGCTGCGCGCCAAACTCTATGAACTGGAGATGCAGAAACGGCGTGAGAAGGCGGAGGCCACCGAGGACGAGAAGGCCGACATCGGCTGGGGCAGCCAGATCCGCTCCTACGTGCTGGATCAGTCCAGAATCAAGGACCTGCGCACCGGTGTTGAAGTCGGTAATACCCAGGGTGTGCTGGACGGTGATCTGGACAAATTCATCGAAGCCAGCCTGAAGGCCGGCCTGTAGCCGGGGCGATGTCATGGCGCCCGGTGGCCCTTCGCAGCCCCGCCGCGGCGCGCGGCGAACCAGAACAGGACAGAGCATGAACAGCAAGGTGCAGGAAACCGACGAAAACAAGCTGATCGCCCAGCGCCGGGAGAAACTCGCCGCGTTGCGCGAGGAGGGGCAGGCGTTTCCCAACGATTTCCGGCGTGATAGTTATGCCGGTGATCTGCAGCGGGAGTACGCCGAGCACCAGAATGAGCAGCTGGAGGCGGATCCGGTGCGCGTGCGCGTGGCCGGCCGCATGATGGCGAAGCGGGTCATGGGCAAGGCCAGTTTCACGCACCTGCAGGATATGAGCGGGCGTATCCAGCTGTTCCTGAGCCGCGACGACCTGCCGGAAGGGCGATACAAAGCGTTCAAGACCTGGGATGTGGGCGACATCATCGCCGCCGAAGGGGTCTTGTTCCGCACCCAGAAAGGCGAGCTGTCGGTGAAATGTGCTGATGTGCGGCTACTCACCAAGTCACTACGGCCGCTGCCGGAGAAGTACCACGGGTTGACGGACCAGGAGGCCCGTTACCGGCAGCGCTATGTGGATCTGATCGTCAATCCGGAAGTCCGGGACACGTTCGTGCTGCGTAGCCGGCTGATCCAGCACATCCGGAATTTCTTCAATGAGCGGCGTTTCCTGGAAGTGGAAACACCGATGATGCAGCCGATTCCGGGTGGTGCCACGGCGCGGCCGTTCATCACGCATCACAATGCGCTGAACATGCCGTTGTATCTCCGTGTGGCGCCGGAGCTTTATCTGAAGCGGCTGGTGGTGGGCGGCTTCGAGCGGGTGTACGAGATCAACCGGAATTTCCGCAACGAGGGGGTTTCCACGCGGCACAATCCGGAATTCACCATGCTGGAGTTTTATCAGGCCTACGCCGATTACCATGACCTGATGGATCTGACCGAGGTCCTCTTGCGGGAACTGGCCGAGTCGGTGAAGGGCGATACCGTGTTCACCTATCAGGACGAGGAAGTGGACTTCGGTAGCCCGTTCAAACGGGTCACGGTGCGTGACGCCATCCTGGAGTACAACCCCGAGGTGTCCGCCGATGATTTGGCGGATCTCGCGCGCATGCGGGATCTGGTGCGGGCGGCCGGTGGGGCTGTCCGGGATGGCGATGGTCTGGGTAAGCTGCAACTGGAACTGTTCGAACAGACCGTCGAGCACCGCCTGCGTCATCCTACCTTTGTTACCGAGTATCCGGTGGAGGTCTCGCCGTTGGCCAGGCCCTCAGACCACGATTCTTTCGTTACGGATCGCTTTGAGTTGTTTGTCGGCGGCCGTGAAATCGCCAATGGCTTCTCGGAGTTGAATGATGCCGAGGATCAGGCCGAGCGGTTTCGGCGTCAGGTGGAAGAAAAGGAAGCCGGCGACGACGAGGCCATGCATTACGATGCGGATTTCGTACGTGCCCTGGAATACGGCCTGCCACCGACCGCGGGGGAGGGCATCGGCATCGACCGGCTGGTGATGCTGTACGCCGACCAGGCCTCCATCCGTGACGTGCTGTTGTTCCCGGCCCTGCGTCCGGAAGGCGGCCAGTCCTAGCGAACGCTGAATGCGGAAGGCCGCCGCCGACAGAGCCGTCCCGCACCGTCCCGCAGGTTCGGCTCCATCCGTGCGGGTGGCCTTAATCGGATTGCCCGGCGGTGGCGTCTGCCGACTCTACAGGGTAGGGCAGTTCGCCGAAGCCCAGCTTCAGACCGTTGCAATCCAGATCCTGGCGTCCCGCGTATTCGGTCCGGAGTACGGCCAGCAACTCCACGCCTTCCGGCCCGGGCGCCGCCGTGACCACGTCACCGGCATGCTTGCCCTCACCGGTGGTGATGCGGTCGCCGGCCGCGGGCAGTGGCTCGGTCACGGGGCTGGTGAGCCGGTACATCCGCCGATTGGTCCTGCCCAGGAAGTGCATGCGAGCCACCACTTCCTGGCCCGGATAACATCCTTTGCTGAAGCTCACGCCGTTCACCAGGTCGAGGTTCACGTGCTGGGGCACGAAGGCTTCGCTGCTGCCCTCGTGAACCACGGGCTCGCCGGCGCGGATGGAGAGCAGGCGCCAGGCGAGCGGCCCGCAGGCGCGCACTGCCGTGCTGATATTGGTCCAGATGGCCGCCGCCTCGTCAGCCGGGGACAACAATAGTGTGCGGCCGCCGTCACCGGGCAGTTGCGCGGTAAGGAGATCCCCGGCGCGTTGAAGCTGCAACGGCGCGCCGTCACGGCTGCCGGTCACCTCGGTCAGCGCTTCCAGCGCCGACGCGCCGTTCAAGCCGAAGACTGCCCACGCGTCCGACACATCCTCGATCTGCACCTTTGCGCGCAGCACAAACATGCGCAGACGCTTCAGTAATGCGGGGATCAGACGGCGCTCCGTCAGCAGCAGGAAGCCGCCATCCAGCCGCAGCACCAGAAACACCGCAAACAGGCGCCCCTTGGGATTGCAATAACCCGCAAGACGCAAGCTGTCCACCGGCATGTCATTGATACTGTTCGAGAGTTGGGAGTGTAGGAACTCTGCCGCATCCTCACCTGCCACCTGCAGCAGACCGGTATCCGGGAGCGGCGCTATCCCTGCCTCCCCGGTCAGTGCGCGCCCCTCGTCGGCCGCATCACCAAAGCTGATAAGCGCATCATGTTGGAAAACGGGGCCGTCGTTCGCCAAAAGTGTTGTCCAGTCCAGGGCCATGCATCCTCCGGTCGGATCGGTGTAGGTCGGGGGTGCCGCCATGTTATGGCATACTGGCGGGCGTTTCGAGCACCTCACTCGTAGCGGCAATTCCTGTACAGTTACGATTCAATAACTATACAATTGCCGCTGTGGGTCACTCAGCGAAGGAGCATATCGATGGCCGACGAGCGTCGCCAGACAAACGAGAACACGGCGGAAGCCAAGCCCCGCAAGACCGGTGAACGACCCATGGAGCCGGGAAAACACGCCACCTGGCCGCGGGAAATCGGTGGGCAGGAAGGGCCGGAGCCCACCCGCTACGGCGATTGGGAAAAGGGCGGCCGCTGCACGGATTTTTGAATGCTGCTCCTAGGGAATAGCTCAGCGCTTCCCTCATCATGTGGCAACCCCGGGGCCGTGTGAAACGGCGATTCTGTTGCCGTTTTGCCACGCCCCAACTTGCATCAACAACGGTCTCGGTTTAGTTTAACCGCGCCTGACGACCACGATAATCCAGTGGAGCTAGTCTTCTCATGCAGACCCAGAATCGTCCGCTGTCTCCCCATCTCCAGATTTACAAATTGCCGATGACGGCAAAGATGTCCATCAGTCACCGTGCCAGTGGTGCTGCCCTGTCTCTCGGCACGCTGCTGCTCGTTTACTGGCTGGCCGCTGCAGCCGCCGGGCCGGAAGCATTCGCCCGGGCTCAAGGCATCGTTGGCAGTTTCCTCGGCCAGGTCATCCTGTTCGTGTTCAGCTACGCGCTGTTCTACCACATGTGTAACGGCATCCGTCACCTGTTCTGGGACGCAGGCCGTGGCTATGACCTGAAGACCACCGATGCGTCCGGCTATGCGGTACTCGCCGTCTCCGCGGCGTTGACGCTGCTGGTCTGGATCATTGCCATTGCTACCGGGGGTGCCTGATGAACCTGAGAACGCCGATCAAGACCGCCCGCGGCCTCGGTTCCGCCAAGGACGGGGTGCATCACTGGTGGATGCAGCGCCTGACCGCCATTGCCCTGGTTCCCCTGGTGCTGTGGTTCGTGTTCTGCGTGGCCTCGCTGTCAGGTGGTGATTACGAGACCGTCCGCGCCTGGGTCTCCCAGCCGTTTACCACGGTCATGTTGGTGCTGCTGATTGCTGTGGTCTTCTACCATGCACAGCTGGGCCTGCAGGTGGTGATTGAGGACTACATCAGCGCGAAGGCGCCGCAGCTCACGGCCCTGATTGTGGTCAAGTTCCTGGCGGTACTGATGGCCGTTATCGGCATCGTTGCCGTCCTTCGCATCGCTTTTGGAGGCTAGCTGAATGTCTAGCTACGAGATTATTGATCATTCCTATGACGTGGTGGTTGTGGGTGCCGGCGGCGCCGGGCTCCGTGCTACCTTCGGTATGGCTCAGCAAGGGCTCAAGACCGCATGTCTGACCAAGGTTTTCCCCACGCGCAGCCATACCGTGGCGGCGCAAGGGGGCGTATCTGCCGCTCTGGGTAACATGGGTGAGGACGATTGGCGCTGGCACATGTACGACACTATCAAGGGGTCGGACTGGCTGGGCGACCAGGATGCCATTGAGTACATGTGCCGGGAGGCCATTCCGGCCATTATTGAACTTGAGCACTACGGTGTGCCGTTCTCCCGGACCGAGGAAGGCAAGATCTATCAGCGGCCCTTCGGTGGCATGACCACCCGCTACGGTGAAGGAACAGCGCAGCGTACCTGTGCCGCCGCCGACCGGACAGGTCACGCCATTCTGCATACGCTGTACCAGCAGTCGCTGAAGCACGAGGCGGAATTCTTCATCGAGTATTTCGCGCTGGACCTGATCATGGACCAGGACGGCGCCTGCCGTGGTGTGATCGCGCTGAACATGATGGATGGCACCATCCACCGGTTCCAGGCGCATCAGACGGTACTGGCTACCGGCGGCTACGGTCGGACCTATTTCTCCTGCACCTCGGCCCATACCTGCACTGGTGATGGCAACGGCATGGTGCTACGCGCCGGGCTGCCGCTGCAGGACATGGAGTTCGTGCAATTCCATCCCACCGGCGTGTACGGGGCGGGCTGCCTGATCACCGAGGGTGTCCGGGGTGAGGGTGGCTACCTGACCAACTCCGAAGGCGAGCGCTTCATGGAGCGCTACGCACCCAACGCCAAAGACCTGGCGTCCCGCGACGTGGTGAGCCGCTCCATGACCATTGAGATCCGGGAAGGCCGCGGTGTCGGCCCGGAGAATGATCACATCCATCTGCATCTTGAGCATCTGGGTGCCGACGTGATCAATGAGCGTTTGCCCGGTATTGCGGAGACGGCGCGGATTTTCGCAGGCGTGGACGTTACCAAGGCGCCGATCCCGGTGCTTCCCACGGTGCACTACAACATGGGCGGCATCCCCACCAACTACAAGGGTGAGGTGGTGACCCTGAAGGACGGCAATCCGGATAAGGTGGTGCCGGGGCTGATGGCCATTGGTGAAGCCGCCTGCGTCTCGGTACACGGTGCCAACCGTCTGGGTTCCAACTCGCTGCTGGATCTGGTGGTGTTTGGTCGGGCCGCGGCGCACCGTGCCGCCGAGCTGGTGCGGGAAGAGGGTGGTACTCACCGTGAGCTACCGACTGATTCCGCCGATTTCGCGCTCGACCGGCTGGATCGACTGCGCAATGCCAAGGGTGAGCGGAAGACCGCTGACATCCGCCTGGACATGCAGAAGACCATGCAGAACTATGCAGCGGTGTTCCGTACAGGCGAGACGCTGGAAGAAGGTGCCCAGCGCATGCAGGAGGTGTTTGCCTCCTTTGAACAGGTCTCGGTGTCCGACCGCTCACTGGTCTGGAACTCCGATCTGATCGAAACCCTGGAGCTGGACAACCTGCTCGGCTGCGCGGTCACCACGATTGAGTCCGCGCGGAACCGTCAGGAATCCCGCGGCGCGCATGCGCGTGAGGATTTCACCGAGCGTGATGATGAGAACTGGATGAAGCACACGCTGTCCTGGATGAACGACAAGGGCAAGGTGGACTTGGACTACCGTCCGGTGCACATGAGCACGCTCACCGATGAAGTCCAGGTGTTCCCGCCCAAGGCGCGCGTCTACTAGGCCGCGCACACAGCGACGAGGTTGAATCGCAATGGCACAGTTCAAGCTTCCGGCGAACTCCAGGATCACCGACGGCAAGACGTGGTCGGCTCCTGCGGGCGCTGGCAAGACGAGGCGCTTCCGGGTCTACCGTTGGAATCCCGATGAAGGGCAGAACCCCCGCGTGGACACCTATGAGGTGGACATGGACAGCTGCGGGCCGATGGTTCTGGATGCGCTGATCAAGATCAAGAACGAAATTGATCCCACGCTGACCTTCCGCCGTTCCTGCCGCGAAGGGATCTGCGGATCCTGCGCAATGAACATTGACGGCACCAACACGCTGGCCTGTACCAAGGCCTGCGACGACGTCGACGGCGATGTGCGGATTTACCCACTGCCGCACATGCCGGTGGTCAAGGACCTGGTGCCGGATCTGACGCATTTCTATGCGCAGTATGCGTCCATCAAGCCTTGGATGCAGACGCAGACTCCAGCGCCGCCCGACAGCGAGCGATTGCAGAGCAAGGATGATCGAGCCAAGTTGGACGGGCTGTACGAGTGCATCCTCTGCGCCTGCTGCTCCACCTCCTGCCCGAGCTACTGGTGGAATGGCGACCGCTATCTGGGGCCGGCGATACTGCTGCAGGCCTATCGCTGGATTGTGGACAGTCGTGATGAGAACACCGGCGAACGCCTGGACGATCTGGAAGATCCGTTCAAGTTGTACCGTTGCCATACCATCATGAACTGCACCCGTACGTGCCCGAAGGGGCTGAACCCGGCCAAGGCCATCGGCGAGATCAAGAAGCTGATGATCGAGCGCCGGACCTGATCCATCCCATGGCCGGACACGGGTCCGCCCGTGTCCGGCACTGCTGGCCAGGCCCATCTCATGAGTGAACTGTCGCGTTTGCGCTGGCGCTGCCGTCGAGGCATGCGCGAACTGGATCTGCTGCTGGAACGCTTCCTCGACGGGGGCTATCAGCAGCTGACTGACGACGAACGGGCCGACTTTGACCGATTGCTGGATTGTCAGGATGACGATCTGTTTGGCTGGTTCTATCAGGAAGAAGAACCGGATGACGCAGGAATTGCCCGACTGGTGGCTCGCATCCGCGCGCACTATCACGCTTGAGCTGACGCCCTCCGCGCTGCATCGCCGCCTGGTTTGTCTGCTTATTGCGTCCTGCCTCACGCTTTGGGTCAGTCTGGCCTACTATACCCGTGATCCCATGCTGTTATTTTTCGTCGCCGCGGTGGGCGCCGCCTCTGTGATGGAGTTGCGGGTACTGCGGGATGCCGGTCGCCGTCAGCTCGCAATCCGCACCGGGGACGGGATCATCCACGTTGCCGGTGGGGATGTGGATTGGAAGTTGGAACGGGCGCTATGTCTCCCTTGGTTGGTGGTGCTGCGTTGTCGGCGTGATCGGCGAAGCCGGTGGCAGCAATCGCGCCATACGCTGTTGATCTGGCGCGACAGCCTTTCGCCCCAGACGCATCGGGCGCTCCGCCGATGGCTGCGGCAACGGCAGGCTCAGGGCGAGGCGGGCACGACCGGATCCGGCTGACCCGGAGTCAGGATGGTCGGGGTGGAAGTGCCGGCGGTGCGCTGCTCCGGGTAGTCCAGGCTGAAGTGCAATCCGCGACTTTCCCGGCGTGCCTGGGCGCAGCGGATGATCAGCTCGGCAACCATGGCGAGATTGCGGAGCTCCAGCAGATCGCCAGTGACACGGAAATTTCCGTAGTACTCCTGGATTTCCCGCTGCAGTAACTCGATCCGGCGACGTGCGCGCTCGAGGCGTTTATTGGTGCGAACGATGCCCACGTAATCCCACATGAAGCGGCGCAGTTCATCCCAGTTGTGGGACACCACCACCTGCTCGTCGGAATCGGTTACCCGGCTTTCATCCCAGGCTGGAAGGGAAGGGGGTTGTGGAACCGGTGTCATGGTCTTCGCAATATGGACCGCGGCGGCGCTGCCGTACACCAGGCATTCCAGCAGACTGTTGCTTGCCAGCCGGTTCGCGCCGTGCAGCCCGGTATAGCTGCATTCCCCGATGGCGTACAGGCCGGCCACCGCGGTATGGCCATGGGTGTCCACCACCACGCCCCCACAGGTGTAGTGGGCCGCGGGCACCACGGGAATGGGTTCGCGGGTGATATCTATCCCGTACTCCAGGCAACGCGCATGGATCGTGGGGAAATGGCTGCGGATGAACGCGGCATCACGGTGGCTGATGTCCAGGTAGAGGCAATCGGCGCCCAGGCGCTTCATCTCATGGTCGATGGCCCGGGCCACGATATCCCTTGGCGCGAGTTCTCCACGGGGGTCAAAGCGATCCATGAACTGGCTTCCGTCCGGCAACCGCAAGACACCACCTTCACCCCGCACCGCTTCGCTGATCAAAAATGTCTTTGCATCAGGGTGGTAGAGACAGGTTGGGTGAAACTGGTTGAACTCCATGTTGGCCACCTGACAACCAGCACGCCAGGCCATGGCGATGCCGTCGCCCGTGGCGCCGTCGGGGTTGCTGGTGTACAGGTACACCTTGCTCGCGCCGCCAGTTGCCAACACCGTCTTCCGTGCGGCCACGGTGATGACCTGCTCGCGTTCCCGGTCCAGCAGATAGGCACCGTGGCAGCGATTCTGGTCCTGTCCAAGCAGCCGGGCGGTGATCAGGTCCACCGCGATGTGATGTTCGAAGAGGGTGATGTTATCCCGGGCCCGGGTGAGGCCTTCCAGGGTGGTTTCCACCGCCTCCCCGGTGGCATCGGCGGCATGGACGATGCGGCGGTGACTGTGCCCGCCCTCCTTGTGGAGATGGAGCGACGTGGTGCCGTCCGCGTTCTGCAGCGTGGAGAAGGGCACCTGAAGGTTCACGAGCCAGTCGATACAGGCGGGCGCGCGGGACGCGACCAGCCGGGCTGTTTCCGGGTCTGTCAGGCCAGCGCCGGCATCCAGGGTGTCCGCTACGTGAGCCTCCACAGAGTCGGCGTCATCCAGGACCGCTGAGATCCCGCCCTGGGCATAAAGGCTGGAGCCTTCCTTGAGCGGGCCCTTTGAGACCACCGCAATGCGCAGGCTCCGGGGGAGACGCAAGGCCAGTGTCAGACCGGCAGCGCCGCTGCCGAGAATGAGTACGTCGTAGTCCACCCTGAAATCAGTCCTCCGCTGAGACGTTACCGGGGCGCTGGGGAGCATGCTTGCGCTTGCAGGCCGACTTGGCTATCGGCTACTCTCGTTGCGCGTTGGCCGGTCCGCCGGCCGAACCCCGTCATGGATCGTCCTCCGGGCGCAATAGCGCGCGTCGAGGCAGCCGTCAGTCGATCGGCGGACTATCTAATCACAAACCGGTACCACGTGCGAACTATCGATGTTCACCAGTGTCTACAGCGCAGAAGCCGGAAACATCCGGGCGCCAGAGGGGCGGGCTGAATGACTGCCCCCAGCGACCAGGAGTTGGTCAGGCGTGTGCAGTCGGGCGAGAAAACCGCGTTCGACCTGCTCGTGCGCAAGTATCAGCACAAGCTGATCAAGATGATCTCGCGGTACGTGAATGACCCGAGTGAAGCGCAGGACGTGGCCCAGGAAACCTTCATCAAGGCCTATCGCGCGTTGCCCAACTTCCGTGGTGACAGCAGCTTTTACACCTGGATCTACCGGATCGGCGCGAATACGGCCAAAAATTATCTGGTCGCGCAAGGGCGCCGACCACCTGGTTCGGACATTGACGCGCAGGACGCGGAACAATATGCCGCGGAGTCCTCTCTGAGAGAGACAGATACGCCGGAAGGTCTGGCTCAGCGGGATGAAATCGAGCGGACGGTATTCGACGCGATTGAGGCGCTTCCGGATGATCTGCGAACAGCGATCACGCTGCGAGAGCTGGACGGTTTGAGTTACGAGGAAATCGCACAGGCCATGGATTGCCCTGTAGGGACGGTGCGGTCGCGCATCTTCCGTGCACGGGAGGCCATCGACAAGCGGTTACGGCCGTTGCTTGAGAGTAGATAGGACAGGTGGATCCATGACGCGAGAGTACGATCAAGGGGAACAGGTCTCGGCCCTGGTAGATGGCGAACTGCTTGGTGACGAGCTGCAGAGCCTGGTGGACCAGGCAAAGGCCGATGAGGAACTGGGCCTCAGGCTTGAACGTTATGCGCTGATCCGGGATGCGCTGCATCGCAATCTGCCAGAGCAGGTTGCAACGGACGGCAGCCTCGCCGAACGGGTCTCCCAGGCGCTGGAATCGGAACCCGCCCACCAGATTCCGCAGACCGGGAAACCCGTCCCCGCACCACGGTCCCGGCGCTGGGTCGCACCCATTGCAGGCATGGCCATGGCCGCCTCAGTGGCGGTGGTGGCGGTGGTGATCTGGCCGACCAACCAGCCGCAGCAGGGTGCCGGCAATGCCGTCATGGCAGAGCGCAGCCAGCCCCAGGTGCAGGGTATCCAAACCGTGTCCACAGAGAGTATCCGCTGGGACCGGCTTGACCCGGACGTCCAGGCCCGGCTGGATGGCTACACGGTCAGCCATGATGAACAGGCCGCGACCCGGCAGATGGGAATCATGCCGCGGCATGTGCGCATGACTGGTCATGGTGCCTCCGGGCAGTAGCCGCGTGATGCGACTGCACGGTTACCTCCTGTTTTTGCTGCTGCTTCCTCTGGCAGCGGTCTCCTCCGACGACGAGTCAGCCTCCGATCCACAAGCCCTGCTGCAGGGCATGGCGGAGGCATCCGCGTCAGCCTCGTTTCACGGTTTGCTGGTTTACGGTCAGAGCAACAACCTGGATGCCATGGAAGTGGTGCGCTTGGCCGATGCCGGTCGCGAGCGGGTCTATAGCCTGACCGGACAGACGCGGGAAATGCTGCGCCAGGACGGGCACACCCGATGGATATTGCCCCGGGAGCGCACAGTGGTCCTGGATCAGGGCCAGAGAAAACAGCCGCCTGGTGCCATCAGCCAGGAGCAGATCGCCGAACTTCCCGAATGGTACCGGCTCAGCTTCCGGGGCAATGACCGCGTTGCTGGCCGTAGCAGCCGCGTGGTGGACCTGGAGCCTCGGGATGCCTATCGCTATGGCTACCGGCTCTGGCTGGACAAGGATACCGGCTTGCTGCTGCGCTCGGAATGCAGAGACCACGACAGCCGGGTGCTGGAGCATTTCATGTACGTGCGGCTGGAGTTTGATGCGGACCGGGTGCGGGCGTCCGCCGAGCAGCATATTAATGATGATGGCTTCCGTGTGCTGGATTCAGGCAGCACCGCGCTGTCCGAACCGGATGAACGCTGGCTGGCCAGGGAATTGCCGGCGGGCTTCCGTCTCATAGCCGCCAACCGGCGAACACCCCCGGGTGCGGATGAGGGTGTGCTGCACTTTTTGTACGGGGATGGCCTGGCGGCGGTGTCAGTCTATGTGACGCAGACGCCCAAGCATGAACTGGAGGGATACGCCGAGCGCGGTAACACCCGCATGGCAGGGCGCACCATCGGTGAGCATCATGTGACGGTGGTGGGCGAGGTTCCCCGGATCACCGTGGAACGGGTGCTGGAAGGCATTGGCGTGGAGTCCTCGCAATGAGCACGGAAACCGGTGTTGTTGTGGATGTTCAGGGCGATCACCTGGTGGTGGAAACCCGGCGGCAGGGCACCTGTGGGGCCTGCGCCGCACGCGCTGGTTGCGGTGCCGCACTGATCGGAAGGGCGCTCGGGCGACGGCGCAGCCATGTGCGTGCGGTATCAGGGCTGCGCCTCAAACCCGGGGATGAGGTCAGTCTGTCCATGGACGAGGGCCGCGTGTTGCACGCATCAATGCTGATGTATGGCCTCCCGCTCCTCGGGCTGCTGAGCGGCGCTTTGGCCGCGGAACTGTTGGGCGCGGCGGAATGGGTGGTGGTGATCGCCGGCGCCGCGGGACTGATCATCGGGCTCGGCATGGTGCGCCGGCGTGCGTGCCGGCTGCAGGCGGATGCGCGGTTCCGGCCGCTGGTGACCGGGATCCTGCAGAAACATCGCGACTGAACAGCGTTGGAACGTCGCCGCCGTTCGGTGGTCCTCATTTCAGGTACGTCGTCGAATACGAGAGGTTGTTCATGGCTCAACGTATGCTCAAGGCAGCTGTGTCCGGTATGGTGCTCCTCGCCATGAGTCTGGCGACCGCCAGCCTCCATGCCCGGGCGCTCCCCGCGTTCACTGATCTGGTGCGGGAGAACACCCCCGCCGTTGTGAATATCAGTACCACCCAGTCCCGCAGTGAGGAACGGGGACCGGGCGGCATGGAACTTCCGGATATCCCCGAAGATCATCCGTTTCATGAATTCTTTGAACGGTTCCGTGGTGGACCCGGTGGAGAAGGGCGGGGCCCGCTCGACTCACGCTCTCTCGGGTCCGGTTTCATCATCAGTGACGACGGCTATGTGCTGACCAACTACCACGTGGTCCAGAACGCTGATGAAGTGCTGGTACGCCTTAGTGACCGGCGCCAGTATGTGGCTGAGATCGTCGGTCACGACGAGCGTAGCGATCTGGCGCTGTTGAAGATTGATGCCGAGGACCTGCCGACGGTGTCCATCGGCAGTTCCACCGATCTGGAGGTGGGCGAATGGGTGTTGGCCATCGGCTCCCCCTTTGGCTTCGAGCATTCGGCAACCGCCGGTATCGTCAGCGCCAAACAGCGCAGCCTGCCGCAGGACAACTACGTACCGTTCATCCAGACAGACGTGGCCATCAACCCGGGCAACTCCGGTGGCCCGCTGTTCAACCTGGAAGGCGAAGTGGTTGGGATCAATTCCCATATCTACAGCCGTACCGGTGGTTTCATGGGGCTGTCGTTTGCCATTCCCATCGAACTGGCCATGGACGTGGTGGATCAACTGCAGACCACCGGCCGGGTGGCACGCGGATGGCTCGGCGTGCTTATCCAGGACGTGAGCCGTGATCTGGCCGAATCCTTCGAAATGGATCGCCCTTATGGCGCCCTGGTGGCGCAGGTTGTTCCCGACAGCCCCGCCGCTGAAGCCGGCCTGGAGGTGGGTGACGTGATCATCCGGTTCCGCGGGCAGGAGATCCCCACGTCCTCCGCATTGCCGCCCATGGTGGGGCGCACACCGGTGAATACCGAGGTGGAGGTGGAGATCATCCGTGACGGTTCCGAGCGGACGCTGACCGTTGCACTGGGTGAACTGCCGGAAGACGATGCGCAGGCCCGCGGGGAGCGCCCGAGCCCGGATGCGCAGCCGGAACCGGAGCGCTCGGACGTCCTGGGCATGCGGCTGCGTGACCTGGACCCGGAACAGCGGGAAGAACTGGGCCTTGGCCGTGGCGGCGTTCTGGTTGAGCGCGTTGGCGACGGAGCCGCAGCCAGTGCAGGCGTGCGGCGCAACGACGTCATTCTGATGTTGAATCAGCAGGAGGCGGAGAGCGTGGAGGCGCTGGAGCGCATCGTCGCGGATCTGCCCCGCGGCCGTTGGGTGCCCATGCTGGTGCACCGGGACGGAAGCCCGCGGTATATCGGATTGCGACTGCCTGAAGACGGCTAACGCGTTAGAATAGGGGCCGGCGCTTGCCGGCCCCTGTCGGCAGAAGCGGGAGCACGGGCTCCCACGAGACGACGTGCCCCACCGGGGCACGATTTTTTTGCGTTCACGCAATCTGGATATTTATGAAGCGGATACGTAACTTCTCCATCATTGCCCACATCGACCACGGGAAGTCCACGCTGGCCGATCGCCTGATCGAGCGCTGCGGAGCGCTGACAGAGCGGGAAATGGCGGAACAGGTTCTCGACTCCATGGATTTGGAACGCGAGCGCGGCATCACGATCAAGGCGCAGAGTGTGGCGCTGAAATACACCGCGTTGGACGGGGAAACCTACCAGCTGAACATCATCGACACGCCCGGCCACGTGGATTTCTCCTATGAGGTGTCGCGCTCGCTGGCCGCCTGTGAGGGGGCCCTGCTGGTGGTGGATGCCTCCCAGGGTGTGGAAGCGCAGAGCGTGGCCAACTGCTATACCGCGGTGGATCAGGGGCTTGAAGTGCTGCCGGTGTTGAACAAGATTGACCTTCCCTCGGCGGATCCGGACCGGGTCAATCAGCAGATCGAGGAGATCATCGGTCTGGATACGGAAGACGTGCTGATGATCAGCGCCAAGACCGGGCAGGGCATTAACGATCTGCTTGAAGCGCTGGTGCAGCGGATTCCGGCGCCGGTTGGCGAGCCGGAGGCGCCGCTGAAGGCGCTGATCATGGACTCCTGGTTCGACAATTACCTGGGGGTGGTCTGTCTGGTCCGGATCTTCGACGGCCGCCTGAAGCGGGGCGACAAGATCCAGGTCTGGTCCACCAAGCGGGAGTTCCAGGTAGATCAACTGGGTGTGTTCAACCCGAAAAAAACGCAGCTGGATGCACTGGAAACCGGTGATGTGGGGTTTGTCGTCGCCGGTATCAAGGATATCGATGGCGCACCCGTGGGGGATACGCTGACGCATCCGGCCCGGCCCTGCCCGGAGCGGGTGCCCGGCTTCAAGGTGGTGCAGCCCCGGGTTTTCGCCGGGATGTTCCCGATCAGCTCGGATGATTACGAGAACTTCCGCGATGCATTGGGCAAGCTCCGCCTCAATGACGCGTCGCTGCAGTATGAGCCGGAGAACTCCCAGGCGCTGGGCTTTGGTTTCCGCTGCGGGTTCCTGGGTATGCTGCACATGGAAATCGTGCAGGAACGGCTGGAGCGCGAATACGGGCTGGACCTGATCACCACCGCGCCCACGGTGGTGTACGAGGTGGAGACATCCAGCGGTGAGACCCTGAGCATCAGCAACCCGTCTTCCCTGCCCCCGGTAAACCTCATCGAAGCCATCCGCGAGCCGATCATCCAGGCCAATATTCTTGTGCCGCAGGAGTACGTGGGTAATGTGATTGCACTGTGCGAGGAGAAGCGGGGGGAACAGAAGGACATGCAGTTCGTTGGTAACCAGATCTCCCTTGTGTATGAGTTGCCCATGAGCGAAGTCGTGCTGGATTTCTTCGATCGACTGAAGTCAGCCAGCCGGGGCTTTGCCTCCTTCGACTACGAATTCAAACGTTTCCAGGAAGCAAACCTGGTGCGGCTGGATGTGCTGATCAACGGTGACAAGGTGGACGCGCTGGCCGTGATCATTCATCGTGAGGACGCACAGCGGCGGGGCCGGGATCTGACGGAACGACTGAAGGAAATCATTCCCCGTCAGATGTTTGAGGTGGCTATCCAGGCGGCCATTGGCAATCAGATCGTGGCACGCTCAACGGTGAAGGCGCTGCGCAAGAATGTGACCGCCAAGTGCTATGGCGGTGATATCTCCCGCAAGCGGAAGCTGCTGGAGAAACAGAAGGCCGGCAAGAAGCGGATGAAGCAGGTGGGTCGGGTTGAAATTCCTCAGGAGGCCTTCCTGTCGGTGCTGCAGGTGGACAACAAGAACAGCTGAACCTTCGGCTGACAGGAAACGCACACAATGTTTGATTTTGAAGCCCTGCTCGTCGTCGCAACCCTGGTCACCGGCATCATTGTCGGGATCGCCTGGTTTGTGCGTCGCAACCGTGATCCGGCGGACGCCGAGAGCATCAAGGAAAACTGGGCGGTGGACATGGCCCGCTCGCTGTTCCCCGTGCTGCTGGTGGTGCTGGTGGTGCGTTCCTTTGTGGTCGAACCCTTCCGCATTCCATCCGGCTCCATGATTCCCACACTGGAAGTGGGGGACTTCATTCTTGTGAACAAGTCCTCTTATGGCGTGCGCCTGCCCATCACCAATCAGCGCATTTTTGGTGACGGCGAGCCGGAGCGTGGCGACCTGGCGGTGTTCAAGTATCCCCAAAACCCGCGGCAGGACTACATCAAGCGCGTGATCGGCGTTCCCGGCGACCATATCGTGATCCTGGACAAGACCTTGTATGTGAACGGCGAGGCCGTGCCCCAGGTAGAGGTCGGGCAATTCAACGAAGGTCAGGACTGGGGCGCCACAGTGCTGGAAGAGCAGTTGGGTGAAGTTCAATACAATATCCTGCATTATCCGGGAAGAACCATCGGTGATGGAGAATACCGCGTACCGGAAGGCCACTATTTCATGGTGGGTGATAACAGGGACCGCAGCGCCGACAGCCGCAGCTGGGGATATGTCTCCGAAGAACTGCTGGTGGGGCGGGCCTTCTTAATATGGATGAGCTGGGATGGCGAGAATCGACGCATTAACTGGAGCAGGATCGGTGAACGGATTCGGTGAACGCCAGCGGGGACTGTCCTTCATCGGCGTCCTCGTGCTGCTGGTGATCGGCTTCATGGTGGTGGTCATGGGTATGCGTCTGGTGCCGGTCTACCTGGAGTCCCTGGAGGTGGGCAATATCATCGAAAGTGTGGCGGATGACCCGGAAATGCGGGGCGCGAGCCGTTCCGAGATCAACCGCGCATTGAACCGTCGCCTCAGCGTCAATGCGTTGCGCGGCGTGGACCGGGATGCCATTACCCTGCGTGAGACGGGGGCCGGGATCGAGATCGTGGTGGATTACGAGGTGCGCGTCGCCATGGTGGGCAACCTGGACGCGGTGGCCTCCTTCAAGAAAACGGCGGTGGTTCCTCGGTGACTGATGCGCCGACCAAACCCCTGATGGATGCCATCCAGTATCAGTTCAAGGAACCAGCCTTGCTGGACGAGGCGCTGACCCATCGCAGTGTCAGCGAGCGCAACAATGAACGGCTGGAGTTTCTGGGTGACAGCATCCTGAACTTCGTCATTGCCTCCGAATTGTTCGTGCGCCGTCCTGAAGAGCCGGAAGGGGCGTTGAGCCGCCTGCGCGCCAGCCTGGTCAACAAGGATTCCCTGGCCGCCATTGCCCGACAGCTCCAGTTGGGCGACTGGTTGCACCTGGGCAGTGGGGAGCGCAAGAGCGGCGGCAGACGGCGTGATTCCATTCTGTCCGACGCCGTGGAGAGCATCATCGGCGCGGTCTATCTGGACGGTGGCTATGAAAGCAGTCGCGCCCTGATTCTGCGCCTGTATCAGGAGCGGCTGGCGCGCCTGCCGGAGGCCAGTGAACTCAAGGATCCCAAGACCCGGCTGCAGGAGTACCTGCAGTCCAACCGGCTGGCGCTGCCCACCTATGAGGTGAACCGCGTCAGTGGTAAGGCGCATGACCAGACTTTCAACGTCTCCTGTCATGTGGCAGGCATCGACATCGTGACTACCGGAACAGCCGGCAGCCGTCGACGTGCGGAACAGGTGGCCGCCGCGGCCATGCTTGATCGCCTCACGGCTGACAGCCCGGCGGAGGAAACACAGGGCAATGACTGACACGCCTGAATCCCGAGAACTGCGTTGCGGCTTCGTCGCCATTGTCGGGCGCCCCAACGTGGGCAAATCCACACTGCTGAACCACCTGCTCGGCATGAAGGTGAGTATCGTCTCGCGTAAGCCGCAGACCACCCGGAACCGCATCCTGGGGATTAACACCCGGGACAACTTCCAGGCGGTGTATGTGGATACGCCGGGCGTCCATGCCCGGGAGGCCCGGCAGCTCAACCGGATGCTCAACCGGAATGCCACGGCCGCGCTGCAAGGGGTGGATCTGGCGGTGCTGGTGGTGGAAGCGGGCCGCTGGACAGCGGACGACGACCTGGTGCTTAGCCGCGTGAAGCAGGCCGGCGTCCCGGCGATCGCCGCGATCAACAAGGTGGATCTGGTGCCTAACAAGACGGAACTGCTGCCATATCTGCAGTCCTTGTCAGACCGCCATGCCTTTGAAGCCCTGGTGCCCATTTCCGCGGAACGTGGCGTCAATCTGGACGATCTGGAAGCGGAGATCATTCGTCGGCTGCCCCTCAGCGAAACGCTGTTGTTTCCCGAGGATCAGGTCACCGATCGCAGCGAGCGCTTTCTTGTGGCAGAGCTGGTGCGGGAGCAACTCATGCGCCAGCTGGGTCAGGAGGTTCCGTATTCCACCACGGTGGAGATCGAGCGTTTTCGTTACGAGCGAGGCGTGGCGCATATCAATGCCGCCATACTCGTGGAGCGTGACGGCCAGAAGGCGATCGTTATCGGTAAGGGCGGACGACAGCTGAAGCAAATCGGCCAGCGGGCGCGGCATTCCATTGAACAGCTGCTGGGGCGGCGGGTTTATCTGGAGCTCTGGGTGAAAGTCCGCGAGGGCTGGGCAGATGACAGCCGTGCCCTGCGCAGCCTGGGCTACGAGGAAGGCTGATAAGCCGGAGCTGAGTGCCATGCAGGCAGAGCGCGGGCAGTTGCTGGCAGCCTGGGTGCTGCACCGCCGGGCCTATCGGGACACCAGCCTGATCGCGGAACTGTTCACCGCGGATCAGGGCCGCGTGGGCGTGGTTGCACGTGGCGCGCGTGGAGCCCGTAGCCGTTGGCGCGGTCTCCTGGAGCCGTTTCAGCCCCTGTTGGCCGCCTGGCGTGGTCGGGGGGAACTGCAGTCCCTGTCCGCGGCAGAACCCGCCGGTCCCGCCTTGCATCTCCCCGGCCGCCGGCTTGCCAGTGGCTTCTACCTGAACGAGGTGTTGCTGCGACTGCTGCGGCGGCATGACCCGGCTCCGGGCTTGTTTGCCGCATACGGTAATGCGCTTGAGCAACTGGCCCGCGCGGAGCTGGTGGAGGCTGCCGTGCTGCGCGTCTTCGAACGCGAGCTGATGCGGGAACTCGGGTATGAGCTGGAACTGCGCCATGCCGCCGACACCGGTGATCCGGTGGACCCGCAGCGCCGGTATTACTTTGAGCCCGGTCTGGGGCCTTTGCCGGCCCAAGAGGGCTCGGGTCCCGGCACCGTAACCGGCGCCGCACTGCTGGCGCTGGCGGCGGGGCAGTGGACGGCGGAGGAACAGCCACTACTGGACGAGGCGGGTCAGCTGATGAAGCGGGTATTGGCGCCACACCTGGGGGATCGGCCGCTGCACAGCCGGCAGTTCTATCGTCAGATGCGACAGCAAGGAGATCGGCATGAGTGAAACGGTTGCCCATGGGGTACTGCTGGGTGTGAATGTGGATCACGTGGCCACCTTGCGCCAGGCGCGCGGCACGCGTTTCCCCGACCCGGTGAAGGCCGCGCTGGATGCGGAGCAGGCCGGCGCGGACGGCATCACGGTGCATTTGCGGGAAGACCGTCGTCATATCCAGGACCATGACGTGGAACGCCTGGCCGGGATGGTCACCACTCGTCTGAATCTGGAGATGGCGGTCACCGAGGAGATGTTGGGTATCGCCGCCCGCCTGCGCCCCAGCTTCTGTTGCCTGGTTCCGGAGCGGCGGGCGGAACTGACCACCGAAGGTGGGCTGGATGTTGCGGGCCAGCAGGAGCGTATGGCGGAGGCCTGCGCACGCCTGGCCCAGGCCGGTATCCAGGTTTCGCTGTTTATCGACCCGGAGCCCGCACAGCTGGAAGCGGCAGTGGCCGCGGGTGCCCCGTATGTGGAGATTCATACCGGTGCCTATGCGGATGCCCGAAGCGAGGTCCAGGCGGCTGCCGAACTGGACCGCATCCGGGCTGCCGTGGGCCACGGGGTCAGACTCGGGCTACGGGTGAATGCCGGGCACGGGCTGAATTACCACAATGTCCAGCCGGTTGCCGCGATTGCCGGGATTTATGAGCTGAACATCGGACATTCCATCGTTGCCCAGGCGGTGTTCTGCGGCTTTCCGCAGGCAGTCCGGGATATGAAACGCCTTATCACGGATGCCCGGAGATGATCGCCGGTATCGGAACGGATCTGGTGCGCATCGAACGTATCCGGCACGTGCTGGAACGACACGGTGAGCGCTTCGCGCGCCGGGTGCTCGTGGAGACGGAACTTGCCCGTTTCCGCGTCCACGGGTCGCCACACCGGTTTCTGGCCAAGCGTTTTGCGGCCAAGGAGGCGCTGGCCAAAGCGCTGGGAACGGGCATCGGCGGCGAGGTGTCTTTTCAGGATCTGGAGATCCGCAATGACGCGGCAGGTCGTCCGCAGGTGGTTCCCAGTAAGCGCCTGCGCGACTGGATGCAGAGCCGGGGCTGGCGCAA
>SLCE01000129.1 GCA_007125985.1 Ectothiorhodospiraceae bacterium
CACAGGAATGCAATCAGCTCACCAACTTCTTTCGGCTCACCCACCCGTCCGGATGGAATCAGCGCTAGCCCCTGATCGAGGATCTCCTTCGGCATGGCACGGACGTTCTCCGTGCCGATGAGCCCGGGCAGAATAGCGTTGCAGGTGACGCCATGGGCGCCGTATTCCAGCGCCACATTCTGGGTGAGGCCGAGCAATCCGGCCTTGCTGGAGGCATAGCCCACCTGTTTGTAGAGCCCGCCCCGCGCCGCGGCCGAGGACATGTTCACGATGCGGCCCCAGCCGCGCTCGCCCATGCCCTTGATCACAGCCTGGACCATGTTGAACGGCCCGCTCAGGTTAACGCCCAGCTCGGTCTGCCAGGCCTCGGCGGTCATATCCGCCAACGGTGCGATGTTTTTCACCAGGCCGGCATTGTTCACCAGAATATCCACCGGCCCCAGTTCCCGCTCCACAGCTTCGACGCCGGCACGTACCTGACCGGCATCAGCCACATCCACGATCTTCCAGGTTGACTTCCGCCCCATTTCCGAGACTGCCTGCGCGGTCTGCTCCACCTCGGGCCGCACATCAAACAGCGCCACATTGGCCCCGTGTTCCGCCAGCACCAGCGCCGTTGCCCGCCCGATACCGCGGGAGGCACCCGTGATCAACGCTGTTTTTCCATCCAGTCGCATATCAGTTCTCCATTACCGCCGCATGGAAACGCCGCATGCCGCGCAACCAGCGCTCATGATCATTCGAGCGCCCCTGCCAGAAATCCAGCACCTCGGGGTGCGGCAGGATCAGGAACCGTTCATCCCGCAGACCCTGCACCACCACATCGGCCACCGCCTCCGGGCTCATCATCCGATCACCGGCCATCTGGTCCCGCTTGGCCGGCGGCGCACTCTGCAACATGGGCGTATCAACCCCCATGGGGCACAGGCAACTGACCCGGACACCCTTGTCGCCGTAACTGATGGACAGCCATTCGGCAAAGGCCACGACGGCATGCTTTGTTACCGCGTACGGCGCCTCAAACTGCGAGAGCAGCCCGGCCGCGGATGCGGTGTGCAGGAAATAGCCGTACCCCCGCTCCACCATACGGGGAACCAGATGGCGGGCGGCGTAGACGTGAGCCATCACGTTCACCTTCCAGGACTGCTCCCATTCGGCGTCAGAAGCATTCAGCCCCTCCCCGGCACCGATTCCCGCATTGGCGCAGAACAGATCCACAGGCCCGAAGCGTTCTTCCGTTTCATGGATCAGGTCGGCAACCTGTGCCTCCGAGGCCACATCCGTTTGCACTGGGTGCGCACCGATCTGCCGCGCCGCCTGCTGCGCGCCCTCCCCGTTGAGATCAGAGATGACCACGGCACGGGCGCCGTCTTGCACGAAACGCTCCGCCATGGCCTTGCCGATGCCACTGGCCCCGCCGGTGACGATAATCACCTTGCCGTTGATTTCCATGCGTGCCGTACCCCCTTGCGGTTGGATGGTTTGATTCCGCCTACAACAGGGCGACCGACATGCCGCCATCCACCGGCAGGCTTACGCCGCTGACGTAGGCACCGGTGGCAGCGCTCAGGTAGAGCACCGCATAGCCGATTTCCTCGGGCTCCCCAAGGCGTTTCACTGTCGTACGCTCGCGAATACGCTCCTTGGCCTCATCGTCGTAGGCATCGGCCAGGCGCGTGCGTATGACGCCGGGGAGGATCGTGTTCGCACGAATGCCTTCGTGCCCATGTTCCAGGGCAAAAGCCCGGCTCATGCCGATCAGCGCGGTTTTCAGCGTTGAGTAGAGGCCAAGCATGCGGTCCGGATGCCAGGCGGCGATGGACGCCATATTGACAATGCTGCCGCCGCCCCGCTTTCGCATGAGCTTCACACCCTCCACCGACATGTACCAGTAGCCGCGCAGATCCACTTCCACCGCCTTGGTGAAGATGGACAGATCAGTTTCCTCAATGGACCGCCAGGGGCTGAGCACGGCATTGTTGACGAGAATATCCAGCCCACCGTGCCGCTCGGCCAGGTAACTGCCCATGGCCTCGATGTCCTCCATACGGCCGATATGACAGGCACGCGCCTCAGCACTGAGGCCAGCCTCGCGGAATTCGTCCGCAACACGCTCACACTCATCCGCCTTGCGACTGCTGATGATGACGTGCGCTCCGGCCTGAGCCAGCACACGGGCCACACCTTCGCCGATCCCCTTGGAGGACCCGGTAATCAATGCCACTTTTCCTGTCAGATCAAAGGGGTTGGGCTGCTTTCCGGTTTCACTCATACCGACGCTCCATTGTTGGCGCTTTTACGCTGTTTCCTGCGGGAAGCGCACCACGGCCTCTCCCGGTGTGATGCACTCGTTGTTCTCGTTAAGCACCTCCAACTCCACGCGTACCATGCCTGTTGCATGATCCACGGCAGCCACCCGACCGGTGGCGCGCAGGGTCTCCCCGAGATAGCTTGCGCGCCGGTTGCTATAGCCGAACCGGACCAACTCGGCATTGTCCCCCATCCACTCGAGAACGACCTGACTGAGCCAGTCACCCTGCAGCGGACCATCGATAACAATTCCAGGGTGCCCTTCCACCTCCGTGGTATAGGGCAGATCATAGTGAATGCGGTGCGGATTCCAGATCGCAGCGTTGTACATGAACAGTTGCACGGTATCCGGCTGATGGCTGCGTTCCGGCAAGTGCTCGCCAACCCTGATTGCGCTGAGCTTTAACATACGTGTTACCTCACGATGCGCGTCAAGCGCTCGGTCATCACCGGTTCACCGGCTTCGGTTTCGACACGGTTCTCCACCACCGCAAAGATGAGCGGCCCCTGGCTGCCCGCTTTTTCATACAGGTCCACCAGGGTCTGGTGCAGCAGGAGCACATCTCCGGGCACGATGCGCCGGTGGTACTCCGCCTCGGTTCCCCCGGCCATGACGCGCTTCAGCGGCAGCGGCGGCAGAAGCCCCGTGTCCGGCGGGCGCCCGTCCTCCAGCAACTCTTCACGAGGTAGCACCGGGAAGAACAGGCCGAACAGGAACAATGGCGGCGCCTCGTCACCCGCCAGGTATCTGTCCAGCCGCTGGCCTGTGGCAGCAGCGTACTTGCGGATTTCCCGCCGCGTGACCTCCGCCCTGACCGCCGGCAGCGTGCGGCCAATGACCGCCTTGTGCTCCGCTGTGAGCAAACTCATTCCATTCTCCCGCTTGTCCCAGGCACCCCGTCAGCCAACCTCGCGCAGGTGCGCCTCGAGTTCATGTCGTTTGATTTTTCCAGTGGTGCTGCGCGGCAGGTCCTCCTGCCCGACGAAATGAACCTGTTTCGGCAGCTTGTAGCGGGCAATGCGCCCACGGCAGCACGCCAGCACATCGTCTTCGGTCAACCCGCTGTCCTCGCGTACCACAAAGGCCACCGGAACCTCGCCCCAGCGCGTATCCGGACGCCTGACCACCACGGCATCCGCAATCCGCGGATCCGCCAGCAGAACGCGTTCAATTTCCGCCGGGTAAATGTTCTCCCCGCCGGATTTGATCAGATACTTCCGGCGATCGACGAAATCCAGCGTCCCGTCCGGGTTACGGACGAACATGTCACCCATATGGAACCAGCCGCCGCGGAAATCCTCGGCATTGACCTCCGGGGCCTGCCAATACCCGCTGAACAGGCTCGGCCCCCGAATCGCAAGCTCGCCCGGTTCACCGTCAGGCACCTCTTCATCGTTCTCGTCCACCAGGCGAATCTGGCAATAGGAACTCTGAACCTTGGACAGGCGTTCCGGTATCTCGCCAATACCGATCACCCCTTTGCTAGCCGGAGCAGCGCCGGTCTCGCTGGAGCCGAAACTGTTCACATACGGCGCCTGCAATAAGTGTGTTGCCTCGCTAATCTGATGGAGCGGCACCAGATCCGCCATGCAGCCCGCGGCCTTGACGCCGGCAGGGCGGGTTTCCGTCTCGCGCATTCGCTGGTTGAACGGCTCGATCATGCCGGGCATCAGCACCAGCCAGCCGATCCGCTCCTCGCCGACAACCCGGACTAGGGCGTCCGCATCGAAACCATCCTGAACCACGACTTTGCTCCCGCGCATCAGCGCGGACAAGGCGAGATCGGTTGATACCATATGGAACAGGGGCGCCCAGGCCACGAAGGCATCATCGCGCTCCACTGCATGATCCAGGTAAAAGATCTGACCGCGCGCGATCATGGCCCGGTGACTGACCAGCGCCCCCTTGGGAAGCCCAGTGGTCCCACTGGTGTAGAGGATGATCAGCCCGTCCTCGCCCCCCGCCGCCGCCGCCGGCTCCTCATCGGTCGCTCGCGCGAGCCGCGCTTCGTAGTCATCGCCCAGTTCAATGCTGGTCTCGGCAGAATGGGAGACTCCGGACAGCAAATCCGTGTAACGCGGCGATACGATAATCACCCGCGGCGTTGTCAGTTGAATACAATGCTCCAACTCCCCGGTGGCCAGCCGCCAATTCTGCGCCGCCACGATGGCGCCGAGCTTGGCAGCCGCCAGTTCAAGTTCCAGATACTCCGTACGATTCTCCGACAGTATCGCCACACGGTCACCGTAGCCTACCCCCTCATTCTGCAGGGCGTTGGCGAGGCGATTAACCCGCCGGTTCAAATCCGCGTAGGAGAGTTGCCGATCACCCTCCCTGACAGCAATCCTTGCGCCTTCATAGGATGCCTGCAATGCGAATAGCTGACCCACGTTAAGCGCTGAAGCACGCGCCACAGGATCGAAATCAGTGGCATTCCTCGCGTTCATCTAATGAATCTCCAGTGAACCAATACCGGGCCCCGTAACGGGGCCCGGTATTGCCGGCGATCGGTTAACCTTCTTCCGCACACTCGCGAATGCGATCGATATCCGGGAAGGACTTCAGATTCCTGCCGAAGGCAAAGGTACTCTGCAGGGAGCGCCAATCCGCGTAATCCTGCATGAACTCCAGCTGGGACAGTGCGATTCGGGCAAACAGCGGATTCTCACAGCTATCCCGAACCAGAACGTCATTAGCGATTTCCTGAATCCGGTCCAATTCCTCGTCGGTGAGCACATCCACCTCAATGCCTGCTTCACGGAACTTTGCCGTGGCCTCGGCCGCTTGCCGGTTGAAGTGGGCTACGCTCCACGCAAGGTTGGCTTCCGCCGCCACCTTCATGATGTGTTGCAGATCCTCATCCAGGCTGTCCCAGACCTCACGGTTGATCATGACGCCACCCACGTTACCGGGCTGGTGCCAGCCAGGAGCCGTCCAGTAATTCGTGACCTCGTGGAAGCCAAGCATGTAATCGATCCCCGGATCGGAGAACTCGGCAGCATCCACGACACCACGCTCCAGCGCCTGATAGACGTCCTGGCCCGGCAGATTCACCTGAGCGGCACCCAGCGCTTCGAGAACTGCCCCCTGAGGCCGGCCGGACATGCGGATGCGCTTACCCTGCAGCGATTCCAGATCCGGCAAGCGCTGCCTTGACCGCAGCCCCGATTCCGCTGTGATCAAGGCATAAGGCAGATACACCATGTCATACTGCCCGTACACCTCGTTGTATGCGTCAAAACCACCCCATTGCTGAATCCAGAACAGGTAATCGCCGGTGGAGAGCAACATGGGATAGGAGCCCAGCAGGGAGAACGCGGAATCCCGCCCGGCCCAGTAGCCCGGCCAGTCGCCCGAGGCGTCGATATCCCCGTCCGAGACAGCATCGAATACCTGCATGCTCGGCACCAGCGTGCCGCCAGCATGGAAACGGATCTGCAATCGGTCTCCAGCCAGGCGGTTCACTAACTCCACAAACCGCTTATCGGATTCGATAAGCGTGATTCCGGAAGTCCACGTGGATGTCATCTGTATCGTAATCGTCTCCGAGTGCGCGGCAGAGGCACTGAAGCCAAGCGCTAGTGCCGCTGCTACACCGGCCATTTTTTTTGCAATCATCGCTGAGTCTCCTCCTGAAATCGGAGCCGGTAAGCCGGCTCCTAGAACATCACGCCCGGAAGCCATAGCACGAGCTGCGGGAAGACCGCACACAAGGCTGCAGCTCCAAGGATGATGATGATGAAGGGAATAACGCCCTTGTAGATCTGCTGCATCGTAACCCCAGGCGGTGCGACCCCCTTGAGGTAAAATAGCGCGTAACCAAACGGCGGCGTCAGGAAGGAGGTTTGCAACACAATGGCCATCATCATGACGACCCACATCCTGTCGAATCCGAGCGCCTCCGCCACCGGCAGAAAAATCGGGAAACTGATCAACACGATACCGAGCCAGTCCAGGAACATTCCCAGCACGAAAACCATGAGCATCATCACGATAAGCGTTCCCCAACGCCCGAGACCAATATTGACAAGCAGATCCTGGACAACATCAATGCCGCCACCGGCGATGAATACGCCAGTGAACGCCGTGGCGCCCACTGCGACGAACAACACCATCGCCGTTGTCTTGCCCGTCTCCATCACGCCATCAAACAGCCGCCGCCAGGTGAACTGACCGTAGAAAATCACCATGATCAGCGCGATAAGGGCACCGATGGAGGCAGCTTCCGTTACTGTTGCAATGCCCGAAAAAATCGAGCCCAGCACACCAATTACCAGCAGCATCGGCGGAATGATCAAACGGAGGGTCATGAGCAACACTTGCCCGGTACTGAATTCATCCCGCTCGTCCACAGACATCGGCGGACCGAGCGTTGGATCCAGGAAACTACGAATCGCCACGTACACCCCGTAGCACAACGCCAAAAGGAGCCCGGGTATCAGCGCAGCCGCAAATAACTGGCCCACCGAGATCGAGGCATAACTGCCCATTACCACGAGCATAATGCTGGGCGGAATCAGTATCCCAAGGCTTCCCCCGGCGGCGATCGCACCACAGCTGATCTCGGTCTGGTATTTGTGGCGAATCATGGAGGGCAGCGCGAGCAACCCCATTACCGTCATCGACGCACCGATAATTCCGGTGGTCGCCGCCAGCATCACAGAAATCAAAATCACCGCCAGCGTCAGCCCGCCTCGTACTGGCCCGAGCAAACGCCTCAGCGCCTCGAACATCCGCTCCGTCACGCCGGAGTCGCTGAGCATCCGCGCCATGAAGATGAACAGCGGAACAGCCACGAGCACATAGCTATCCATCAACCCGTAAACGCGGTTAACGATCTGCCCGAAGACTTGAGGCCCGGGGCCAAGAAACCCGAATATCACGGCCAGGCCGCCCAGCACGAACGCCAGAGGATGCCCCATGAAGAGGCCAATCAACAGGCCGGAGAACATCAGTATGGTGAGCAACTCAGGAGACATTAGGCAGTTCTCTCCTCGAATCCGAGTACGGATCCTCGTAGCCCGCGATAAAGGCGCCGGTTCGGATCATCAGCGCCAGCCCCTGAAGCAACAGTAGGCAGAAAGCGACGACAATCACCGTCTTGATGGGATAAACAGGTATGGCGACGATCCCCCAAGTGGTCTCCTGCCTGGCCCAAGACGTCATGGCAAAGCCGTAGCTACGCCAGATGAGCACCAACATGAACGGCAGGAAGAACACCGTATAGCCGATCAACTCAATGATGGCCTGCCCCTTCGGAGATAGCCTTTCGGTCACGATATCAACCGAGACATGCGCTTTCCGCGTCAAGGCATAACCGGCCAGAATCATGAAATGGAGACCGAAAAGCTGCGTCGTGATGTCGAATGCCCAGGCGGTGGGCGAAGCGAAAAAATAGCGCATTGCCACGTCGTACACTGTGATCAGCATCATCAGTACGACGGCCCAGGAAAAGATCCAGGCAACCCCTGTATTGAGCCAGTCCACCAGTCGCAATAATCGAAACATTCAGATATCCCCAGGTCAGTTCCGCACGCTTTTCAAGACGAAACCATATCCAAATTATGAGCCACCTCCAGGCCAGCCTCGCAGGCCGATCTGGGCCGGGATAGCTGGATCCATCTCTCCGCGAACGGCGGCTTTCTTGTATGAGAACTGCTGACAAGGCTGACCGGGCCTCAGTTGGGCATGTCCATCGATTACGAAGAACCGCGGATTTTTACCGTCAGGTCCATCCTTCAGCTGTGCGCGATTGGAGGCCGCACAATGGGTGCAATACGCTGGGGCATTGCGGCGGTTGAAATTGATGTTGTGGGGTTCTGGGATCAGCGGTGCCAGTTCATTGCCGTAACGGAACATGTCGCGCCACATCGTTCCACGGAACAGCCGTCCGCCGCTTCCGCAGGGGTCCAGCCGGAAGACGAAACGGTCTTCCTCTTCATGGACGGTGAAATCCGCACAGTGGTAATTCCAGGTGCGTGCGACCTCGCGCACCAGTTCTTCATCGCTCAGGGAAGCGTAGTAGGGAAACCCTGCATGGAAGGCCGGCTCGTAGGTCTGCTCCAGCATCTCGTCCAGGTAATCCGGGCCGCCCAGCTCCAGCGCCACGGCGTAGAAATGCTCCAGCCAGACCACGGCAAAATCATGCCAGGGCATCCAGTCCTTACGTTGACCGATCAGCAACGGCTCGATGGCGGTATCGCCGGTATCCAGCCGTTCCCGCGCCTGATCCACCCGCGTTTTCACCAGGGTGCGCCGCTCATCCGGCTGGAACAGCTCCCGCCCCTGGCTGGCGCGCTTGCGGAAACGCAGGCGGCAGTGGCCACCCTCCCCCTTTTCGCTGGTCCAGACGGTTTCGCCGAGCGCGTCGTTGAGGGCGTGCTGGCAGGCCTTGCAGGCCTGGCAAAGGCTGTTGACGCCGTCAGACCAGTCGCCATAGGCGGTGGGATGCCGCTCCGGCAACCCCTGGCGATCAACCCGCCCGCCGCTGCCGCAGGGCGCAAGGTCGAACACCACCTCGTCCGCGTTCTCCTCCAGCGGCTGGGGCTTCACATCCCCCTGATGCTTGAAGATGGCGACCAGGTCGGCAATGGCACCGTGCTCGTCCCCGGCCTGGAACTGCGCGGTCCAGGTTCGCATCTGGGCCTCACCGATCCGCTGCAGTGCGGACCGGGCGCGCTCCTCGCCCAGGTCCTGACGCAGTTTGCCGGCCTTGCGCGCCAGGGCATGCAATGACAAGGCGTCCAGCCCCGCGCTACCGGAGGCCATGCGATCGAGCCAGTGCCGGACCGCCTTCAGGTCGTCGGCACGCAGGGCCTCAAGCGCGCGCTCCTCATCGGGACGGGAGAATTCACGCAACTGACTTTCGCTGAACAAACGGGACATCCAACACCCCCGACGTGACCATTCCGGTGCCGGACGCCGGCAACCATGCCGGCGTCCGGCTCGCACTCACATGCCGTAGGTTTCGTGATCCACGCGGGAGTAGATCTCGTCCCAGTACAACTGCGCCAGTTCCGCGGAGCTTTCCGGCGCATTTTCTTCAAGCAGCGTCATCCAGCGTTCCACGAGAGGCTGCAGAACCGCGATCTTGTCGGCCGCATCGGAGATTCCGTGCCGGTCCTGATAGATCTCGGCAACCCGCTCCAGGTCCCGCTCCACGAACTCGCGCGACGCCTGAACCAGGCTTTCCTCCGGCTCATGGATGCTGACGCCGGATTCCTTGGCCTCGGCGAAATCACGGTCACCATAGCTCTGGTACAGGTAGGTCACCTCGGCATTCATGTCGGCTGCGGCGCGCAGGATATGCTGACGCTGTTCCGCGTTCAGGCCTTGCCAGACGCCCAGGTTGAAACTGGCTGAGCCGCCGGCAAAGACCCCGCCGGGGATGTTCACAGTGATATCGGTAACCACTTCCTTGAGCCGGAAGTTGCCAA
>SLCE01000117.1 GCA_007125985.1 Ectothiorhodospiraceae bacterium
AACCCGCGATGCCGCGCCAACCGGCGTCGGGATCCGTCTGCGCGTAAAGCATGAACAGATCAGCGATACCGGCATTGGTGATCCAGGCCTTCTCGCCGTTGAGCACCCAACCGCCATCCACCCGCTCCGCCAGCGTTCTGATCGCGGAAAAATCGCTGCCCGCATGCGGCTCGGTAAGCGCCGTGGCACCAAACAATTCGCCGCGCAGCAAGGCCGGCGCCAACGCCTCGCGATGCCGCGCCACGGGGCTTTTCGCCAGGCGGGATGCCACGTTTTGCGTGTTCACCAGCGAGAAGGCAAACGCCATGTCGCTGCGCGCCAGTTCCTCAGCCATGGCCAGCTTTGCCCGGAAGCCGAAGCCCAAACCGCCCTGCTCCCGCGGAGTTTCCACGCCCAGCAGCCCGGCAGTGGCGGCCGAGCGAAGGGCATCCACCGAAACCCGGCGCTCCGATTCCCACCGGGCCGCATGGGGTTGCACTTGGTATAGGCGGAACTCCCGCACCGTATTCAGGAAAGACAGGACGGGTTCATCAAACTGGGCGTCGGCTTGTTTCAGCATTAGACATCCTTTATCCGTAGGATCATGAACGTCTGACTTTCTGCAATTCTGGCGACGAAGTCCATCGGCGATGGCTGATCCCGCCCTAGACCGAACGGAAGCATCACTGCCGGGTTACTCCGAAGGGGTTACTCTAAACGGGTTATATCCCTTCGCCGGTTATCCGGGGATCATGCAACGTGAGCCACAGAGCGAACTGCGTGCGCCGCGTCGAGCAAACGTTCACGCAACAGCCAATGAGAATAAACAGGAAGCTCTCCATGAAAACCTCTCTATTCCCGAATGTCATTCTTCGAACCACGCTGTTGACTGCATCAATGATGCTCAGCCTCGGGCTTATCGCCGGCTGCAATGGCAGCGACGGGAGTGACGGTGCAGATGGGGCTGATGGTGCGGCCGGTGATGCTGGTCCACGCGGATTGCCTCTATTGGTCGAGGCCGAACGGAGCACGCCGCATAGCCCAACCTATGGTTGCTGGGCGGCGGAACATCGCCTGTATGGTTACGACACCTCAGGCGATGGTGAGATAGACGATATCGCCCTCACCGAGACGGCCTGCAACCCAGCAACTCCGGAGATCGCGGTCTCCGGAAAAGCAGTATTGTATTTCCAAGATAGTGACGCCACCCCGGAGTTCATGGACACTCTGCAGGCGTTGGAAGCAGAGGGCGTACTCGAGCTATTCCATACGACAGACGCAAGTGAATTCGAGACTTTACTGGAGGAGGAACGGATTGACGTTGTTTTCTACATGATACAACGCTTTCCTATTAATGAAGAATCAGCTAATCGGCTTGCAGACTGGGTGTCAGATGGGGGCCGTCTGATCTACACAACATGGAATACGGACGATACAACTGTTCCCACAGCCCTGGAGGCTGAGTTCAGCGGCGCCACAAATCTTGAACAAGCCAGTTTCGATAACCTGTATCTCGGTTGGCAACTTGACGATCCATCCGACGTTACTAACCCTGCCACCTGGACCACATACTCCCGAGGGCTGACCCCCACAGATCAAGGCCTCTCGGTTTGTACTTAGGAAAACGGCGATTCCTGTGCCGTTGTTGGCAATCAGGGGCGTACCCTGATGGTCGGTTTCTTGTTCACTGCTCTGGATGAAACGCTCTACCGACAGTTCGCGATCAATGCTCTTGCCTACGTCCTCACTGAGGATTTGGATGATTTCAACCAATAACCCAATGGCCTGTCCGTGGCTGCTCGAGCCGCGGACAGGCCCAGACTGCGATGCAAAACTGCCGTAGCCAAGAACACCGAGGAAACTTTCAGATATCCATCATTGCTATGAAAATCAATCTTTCGGGGCACGATCTACACTGTTGAGGAGTGCGGCGTCCGGCAACGTGCCTGCTCCGCGGTCTACCGGCACAGACAATAGGGGGGGCAGGCTGATGTCGTTCACCAGTAGGGCGTATGCGTTTGTATTCGGACTGGCCACGTTGCTCTACACAGGCGTAGCCCTTGGCCAGGCACTTACTGCAGACTCCATTCTGCGGGAAACCGAGGATGAAACAGATCGCATCCAGGAACTCTTGGGACTGCTGGATCACCCCGATCCACACATCCGCTCCCTTGCCTTGGGACGGATGGTAGAGGACGGAACCGATTACGAACGGCATATGGCACTTCAACGCGCCTTTACCAGTTCAGACGCGAACCTGAGACATGCGGCTATCAAATACCGCTTACAGGAAGTCGGACAGTTAACGCTCGAACTGCAAATTCCACGGGAACACCGGGGCGACGTTACAGAAAACGTGCTTGAGCGCTTCGGCAGTGACCTTACGATCATCACACCATTGGCCGTGGACAACGTGGATTTCCGCACCGGGAGATTCAATGTGTCCCGCAACGCGGAGAGCCTCGTAAACGGTGATGAATTGACGATCCTGTATAGTCCCCGCGGATTAACAAACCAGCTTGGCCATTGTATTGCAGAAGTGACGCTGCAGGCGGACGCCTCTGCCACAGGCGTCTCCCGCTGCGGTTCTCTGCGTATACCGCTGAATACCCGTCTGCGACTCTTCTAACATCACGCCGGCATCAGTCGCGAGGGCGTATGCGCGTCTCGCACTTCGGTGTGGGAGGTCCCGCATAAGCGCGGATACGGCGGATGCCAAGGTTATCGGGCTCCCCCCAATTGGAATGGACGCGGAACAGCAGTCGCTGCGCCCGAGCGGGGACGTTCAAGCGAATTGCCCAGATCTCAACCTCCTGCGGGATACTGCCGTGGGACAAGGTACGGTAATTCTGTCCATCGCTGGACCCCGAAACGAAAAGCTCGACATGCCGGGGCTTAACCGTAGTGTCGTCAACGCCTTGAAGGTCAACCAGCACGCAACCCAGATCGACCGGATTACCGTCCCCCAGCGCCACTTCAAGCGTGACCGGGTAATCCGGCTGCGCGGCAAGCCAGACGCCTATTTGCTCATCAGGCGCGAATAGTATCTGCGCTGGAGAGCCATCCCGGACAGGTCGGGCGCTCACATATTCCAGGCGAATCGCCACTTCATCCACGTTCCCGTCTCGGATGACTGCCGGTTGCGCCCCCGAAGCAGCCGCCCGAAGCAAAGGGGTAATCCAGTAGGCAACGTAGTCCAGCCTCAAGGCCTCACCGATGCCGTTGTCCAGCACTCTAAGCAAAACGGCCAGTTCCTCTCCCCCTGCGACAATGACCGATCCACTCATACCCGTCGTTAACGCGAAGTCTCCAGCCGGCCTGATCAGTAACCGCGTTCCATGCAGAATTTCTGTGCGAACCGGGAAACTACGCACGTCACCCCCCTCAGTTACCATGCGTAACTGCAATCCGTCCTGCATCCTCGGGGCACGGCCCACGTCGCGGGCATGATCTCGCAAACGACGACCGCATTCAGAAGCTGCCACGCCGGGCACCTCCAATACTGCGATGTCGAAGGGGAGTTCATGAAGCAGAAAACCAGGGTAGCGCTGACCGCTGCTCCCCTCCGGCGTAACGTATGCACTCACATCACCGTCGAGGACATGAAGCGGCGCAATCGCAAGACAAGCGCCCTCATGCTGAATCAATACTGCCTGACCCTGCTCAAACACAGTGAGCAATCCCTGGCCTGGCCGCGCATTGGTCTTATCCACCGGCACAAAGATAAGACTTACTGCAACACTGGACAGGAGCAGCGTGGAGAACAGTCTTCCGCGCCCGAACAACAACGAGGCACGCTTTCCAAGTGTTGAGGGAGTCCGCCCCCCCGAACCGCCCACCTGGTTTCCGCGCAGCCGTTCCACGATTTCCAACGCGCCTGCCAAAGTTATAATGAGCACGCCAATTGCGCTGAGATAAAGCGCGACAGGATTGGCCAACATGAACTGGATTCGGTTCATTCGCATCTCCCGGTCTGTCCCTCCGAAGCGACTGATGCGGGCACGCTGCGCCCTGCTCTGCACTAATACCGAAAGCCCGTCAGCCGAGAGATCCGGATTGAAATAAACAGCCGCAAACCCGGCTGCCGCGCCGGCGTCATCCGCCATCAGGCGAACCGCGTCACCGGGTTCCAGTATCTCGCTATACGCGGTGTAACGCGGGCCTAGCAGCGGCCGCCCCACCACGCTGACCTCACCATGGAGCAGCATTCCGGCAGCCTGTCCCGCCACTTGACCCACTTCAACCACCCCATAAAAGCTCAGGCTGGTGTTGATTGCCGCGCCGTTACGGTCCGCGCTGAGGTAAACCGGCTCTGCTGTCGCTTCCAGCAGAGCACCATCCAGACCAACCACTTGAAGTTGCCACAGTCCACCAGACGCGGCCTCATCGGAAGGCCCTGCCCCTTCCGTGGGCGGCGGCAATACCGTAATGTCGAAGCGCGCGTTCCCACGGGACGTCACCACAAGACGCGCACCCGGCACCAGCCTTAGGCTCGGCCGCTGATCGCCGAGCGTATCCGGCGCCGGCTCACAAGTGCGCGTTTCCTCCTCATTTCGCATCTGCACCTGACACCATTCCAACGAAGACAAATCCCAGTCGTTGGCAGTGGCGTCAACCACCGTTGCGGTCATCCACTGGGTCACTGCCTGAACATGAATCCGTCGCTCCCGGACCTCGCTGCTGACCCATAGCCCAGCCCCGAATACCGCCAGAACAAGGAGGGCAAGGCCGATCGAGACCCTTGCGTCACGACCCTTGTCAGCACGTCGCCCGGGATTTGGCGCTGGCGCCTGTTCCAACCCGGCTTCACCACACGAGCCGGAGACCGGCTGTTCACTCGCGTCCGCCCGGTCCACACTCGGTTCACTGGATGCGGCGCTCCGGTTTTGGTCGTTCTCCGGTCTCTTTGCCATTACCGGACTACGGCAGGATCGCCGTAAACCCCGTACGTCCTGTGACTAAACCAAGATCGCGTAAGGCAAGGTTCACCTGAATGCGATCAATGCCCTCCCTCACCGTCAAGCCACAGGTGAAGTCGAAGCCGACACGGCGACCGTCCGCCAGGCGCTCGCAGCGCACGGCATGCATATCCTCGTCGGTTGCCCAATTCAGGCGCACCTCAGACGCACCGAGGCTGTTGACAAGCACTTCCAACCGCAACGGGCCAGGCTCCCGAGCACCACCCCAATAGCCCACGAGTACCGTATCGATACGCCGTGGCGCGCAATCACCGGGAGTAATCAGCGTCGCCGCGTCAACGGCATCTCCCACATGACGGCGGTACTTAAGCAGCGCCCGACTTTGGTCAAGGGGATAGAGGAGTTCCGCGTTTCCAGGAGGCAATTGATCCGGCTCCAGTGCGGCCAAAGCCACCTCCGCCGAATACAAGCCATCAGAGGTAATAAGGCGAACACAAAGCTCCCGGGTGCCGCCATCCACCACGCGCGCATTGATTGTTGGCTCCGGGGCCACCTCTCCAGTAATCCGCAAGCCGGCAACGACACGTCCACGGACATTCACGGCCCCATCCTCACGAAACTCTTCGCTGAACGACGGACAGGCATCACCCTGACCGCCGGAGGGGTCGCACTGGAATCGCAGAGAAGGCAATTCGGCACCTGCCACCGGAACGATCATGACCACAAGCGCCAAAGCCCGAGACACCGCGGACCAAATCGCGTTCACGTGATAGCCCCCGATTCACCGGACTACTTACAGCTTAGTCCAAGAGAGGGTTCAAGCACCTGAGAAGTCCGTGTCGGTTTCAGAGTGAGTCACCAATGGATCTTGCACCGACGAGCTGTCCTACAGATTAAATGGATCTGCTCATAGGACTAACCCATCTGGATTAGTCCACTAACCCAGATGGGTTAGTGTCATGGATGACGTCCGTCTAGTACGGTGGCAAAAGGCCTGAGCCGCGGTCTCTCCGAAAGTCTGGCCATGGCCGTCCACCTCTGGGACGACGCTCCAAGTGTCGGAGACGGAGAACACGAATTAGCCAAGAAACGGAACACACAGAAGGCAAAACGGAGGCCGAGATGAAATGCCCAGCAACCTTTCGCTTTCACATACCATTCCTTGCCCTGACGGCGATCACGCTCAGCGGCTGTGTCAGCGACGGATCCGACGGATCCGACGGTGAACCATCCGGCCCCGTAATCGCCAACATCTCCACCATCGGATCGCCCATCTATCCGGGCGGTCAGGTGCAGGTTTATGTCTCGGCCAGCAGCCCGTCCGGCGAAACCCTGAGTTACGAGTGGAATATCCCTGACGGTTGGAGCGGCACGGATAGCGGTGATGACGTGCTGGTGATTACCGCTCCGGACGATCAGGCCGCCAAGGGGCGGGTGACCGTGGATGTGAGCGACGGCGAGCGTACCCGCAGTGCCTATGTAGAACTGGCCACACGCGGGCCTGCGATCGAAGAGTGGTCACTGGAACCGGGGGGCGATGGACCACTCGCAGCCGGGGATCAACTCAACATCGAGTTGGTCGCGTACAACCGCGACGGCGTGCCGCTGACATACCATCACGATGTCGGCGGCCTCCGCTTCGATGAGCAAGCCGCGGACTGGCAGTGGACCATCACCCAGCGCGCCATGGGCGGCCGCTATCGCGTCCAATCCACCGCCGAAGATAGCAACGGGTTGACCGCCCATGCCGGCGCCGAGGTCACAATTGAGGGCGTCTCCGAGTGGCCCGCCTTCGGCGGCGACCGCCAGCGGAGTGGGCGCAGCACCAGCCCGGATGCCCAAGGGGCGGCGGGCAATGAGATTTGGTCCTTCCAAGCCGGGGGCTGGATTTTCTCGTCCCCAGCGATAGGGGCTGACGGCACCGTCTACGTGGGCTCGAATGACAACCACCTCTACGCCGTGGACCCGGATGATGGCGCCGAAATCTGGGCCTTCGAGGCCAGCTCTTCGGTCACATCCTCTCCGGCGCTAGGGGCTGACGGCACCGTCTACGTGGGCTCGCGTGACAACCACCTCTACGCCCTGGACCAGGACGACGGCAGCAAAATCTGGGCCTTCGAGGCCGGGGGTGCGGTTGTCTCCTCCCCGGCGGTGGGGGCCGACGGCACCGTCTACGTGGGCTCGCACGACAACCATGTCTACGCCCTGGACCCGGACGACGGTAGCAAAATCTGGGCCTTCGAGGCCGGGGGGACTGTCTACGCCCCGCCGGCGCTGGGGGCCGACGACACCGTCTACGTGGGCTCGGATGACAACCATGTCTACGCCCTGGACCCGGATGACGGCAGCAAGTTTTGGGCCTTCGAGTCCGATGGGTTTTTCCGCGGCTCACCGGCCGTGGGGGCCGACGGCACCGTCTACGTGGGCTCGGATGACAACCACGTCTACGCCCTGGACCCGGACGACGGCAGCGAAATCTGGGCCTTCGAGGCCAACGGATTTGTCCGCGGCTCACCGGCCGTGGGGGCCGACGGTACCGTCTACGTGGGCTCACACGACAACCACGTCTACGCCCTGGACCCGGACGACGGCAACAAAATCTGGGCATTCGGGACCGGTGCAACGGTATTATCCGCTCCAGCCGTGGGCCCCGAGGGCACTGTCTACGTGGGCTCGTACGACAACCACGTCTACGCCTTGAACCCAGACGACGGCAGCGAAATCTGGGCCTTCGAGGCCAATGCAGATATCCGCAGTTCTCCAGCACTGGGGGCCGACGGTACCGTCTATGTGGGCTCGTTTGATGGTCACCTCTACGCCATTCGCTAACACTGCGGCGGTCACTGAATGCGCGGTGGCCGCCGCCTCCGGCTAAAAGCAACAGATCATTGAAGAAATGTGCTGAAGGTCACGTTAGCGCTCAAAAGTACCCGCCCCGCCGCTGAAGGTGGCGTGGCGCCGAACGTGGATCAGGTGGGCCTCGCGAACGGTGCGGTTTTCACGCGTATTGATAATGCTGTCCTCTCCAACAGCGGCCACCTGAGCTTTTACGCCAAAGTGGATGGCAAGACGAGCCTTTGGATCTCCGATGGCGAACCACCTACCCGGTTGCCATTGAGGAGATGACGGAACCGGAACTCGGTGACACCCGATTCACCGGTATTGTGGTCCACCCCGGAGCGAACCCGAGCCAATTCGGAAATCCGCCACTGATTCAACAACAAGGGCCAGGTGGTGTTCTGGGCGGAACTGGAAACCGAGGGCGCGTCAGGCACCCACGAGAGCCTGTGGTCATACGACCCCTGCCATGGTCTATCACTGATAGCCGCCGCAGGCCAGAGCGTTGAACTGGAAGGGCTCACCGAACTCACAGCCTGGGAGGATGGAGAGCCCACCTGGGAAGTCGTCGGACCACGCACACGCACCATTAACAGCCTGGACCGACCGAGCTTCGCCCGCTACCCGGCTAATGGGCCGAACGTGGGCCATCCACGGGCACTGAACGATCAGGGGGACTTCATCTTTATCGCCTCCCTCGATGGCGACGTGAGTGTCTTCAATTTCGAGGAAGACGACATTGGCTCGCCCCACAACCAGGACGTGCTGCTGAAAACGCGCCTGGCAGCCTGTCCCTAGGACGACTGAGCGGCGTCACGCCATGTACTGGCCACCGTTAACCGTCAGGGTAGCGCCGGTGATGAAGGCTGCATGATCGCTGACGAGGTAGCGCACGGCGTGGGCTATCTCGTCGGCTTCGCCAAGCCGCCCGACCGGAATCTGCGCCACGATCTTCTGCAGAACCTCCTCGGGCACCGCCGTCACCATCTGGGTGGCAGTGTAGCCGGGGCACACCGCGTTCACGGTGATGCCCTTACGCGCATTCTCCAGCGCGACGGAGCGGGTGAAACCCAGCAAGCCGGCCTTGGCTGCGGCGTAGTTGGCCTGGCCGGCCTGCCCTTTCTGGCCGTTGATCGAGGAAATCTGCACGATGCGACCGAAGCCGCAGTCCCGCATGCCGCCGATCACCAGCCGCGTCATGTTGAACACCGCGGTGAGGTTGGTGCGGATCACGGCATCCCACTGCTCGGGTTCCATGCGATGCAGCGTGACGTCGCGCGTGATGCCAGCGTTATTCACCAGCACATCGATCGGCCCCAGCGTGGTCTCCACCTGCGCGATGCCCGCTTCACAAGCCTGGTAATCGCCCACATCCCACTTGAATGGAGGGATGTCCGTTTCCTGCCGAAAGGCGTCCGCCGCTGCATCGTTTCCCTGATAGTTGACAGCAACACGGTATCCCGCCTCCGCCAGATTACGCGCAATCGCGGCACCGATACCCCGCGTGCCGCCCGTGACCAACGCGACCCGAGCCATGGCCTTTTCCTCCCATCAGCAGCGCCTCAACCCGACGCCTATAAGGGAGCGTAGACCCATTCCGAGACAGCGGCTGCAAAGACGCCAGCCAGGCGGAAGAACCCGCCTGGGAAACTGGCTGTCACTCCGCACCCGCCACCTTGCCCGCAACTTGCCGCAGCGCCAGCACCAGGGTATCCGGATCCTGGGCGCCGGCAATCATGTACTGCCCGTTGACCACGAAGGCGGGGACGCCGGTGACGCCGGACTGCTTGTAATGGCGTTCCTCGGTACGCACCTCATCTGCAAAGCGATCGGAGTCCA
>SLCE01000134.1 GCA_007125985.1 Ectothiorhodospiraceae bacterium
CGCGCCTATGGCGGCGGCCCGGGCATGGTGATGAAGGTGGAGCCGTTGCGCACCACCCTCCGTCGGGCTCGGGATGCAGTGGCCGATCAGGCAGGCGTGATCTACCTCAGCCCGCGGGGGCGGCCGTTGACGCAGCCGTTGGTGGAATCGCTGGCGACGCGCTCCCGGCTCATCCTGTTGTGCGGTCGCTATGAGGGCATTGACGAGCGCCTTGTGGCCGCCGAGGTGGATGAAGAGATTTCGGTGGGTGATTACGTGCTGAGCGGTGGGGAGCTGCCCGCCATGACCGTGATCGACGCCATTGCCCGGTTACTGCCGGGCGCCCTGGGTCATGCGGATTCGGCTCAGGAGGATTCGTTTACGGACGGGTTGCTGGATCATCCGCATTACACCCGTCCGGATGAGATCGACGGGCAGCGTGTGCCGTCGGTTCTGCTGGGTGGTGACCATCAGGCGATAGCCCGTTGGCGCCGGAAGCAGGCACTGGGTCGGACGTGGCTGCGCCGCCCGGACCTGTTGAAGCAGGTGCAACTGGATGACGCGGATCGCCGGTTGCTGGATGAATTCGTAGCGGAACACCAAGCCCACCGGAACAGCCCGGTGGATACGGGCAGGGGATAAAGGCATGAGCAACATCATCGACGAACTGAATCAGGAACAGATGCAGGCGGCTGGACGCGAGGTGCCGGAATTCGGCGCGGGCGATACCGTGACCGTGCAGGTGCGTGTGCGTGAAGGCAACCGCGAGCGGCTGCAGGCCTTCGAAGGTGTGGTCATTGCCAAGCGCAACCGGGGCCTGAACTCCGCATTCACCGTGCGCAAGATCTCCCATGGTGAAGGCGTGGAGCGTGTGTTCCAGACCTACAGCCCGCTGATCGAGAGCATCAAGGTGAAACGGCGGGGCGACGTGCGTCGTTCCAAGCTGTACTATCTGCGCGATCTGCAGGGTAAGGCTGCGCGCATCAAGGAAAAGGTCTAAAGCGGCCTTTGACGGCAATCGACCGGGCGGCCAAAAGCCGCTCCGTGTCGGTGGCCACCGGCTGTTTTGGAAAACCCGCTGGCGCACAAGCCTGCGGGTTTTTTGCGTTACTCACCTTGTAATAGCCAACAACCCCGCCGCGTTTCCTACGGGGGCGGGCCGGTGAACGCCCCGCGTTTGCCGGCATCCTGGCCAACGGATGGGTGTCTAGGCGTATCGGCCGGCCTTGCGGCCGGTTGCTGGCAGCCGGATTTTCAGCCGGCTGTGTCGTTGTCCACCGCGTCGGCGTCGCGGAGCCCGATCAGGTAGAGAATGCCGTCCAGGCCCAGCGTGCTGAGAGATTGGCGCGCGTTGCGCTTGACCAGCGGCTTGGCCCGGAAGGCGATGCCCAGGCCCGCCAGGCGTAGCATGGGGAGGTCGTTGGCGCCGTCACCCACGGCGATGGTCTGCTCCAGCCGCAGGCCTTCCTGTTCAGCGATTTCCGAGAGCAGCAGCGCCTTGCGTTCGCCGTCCACAATGGGCCCCAGCACCTGCCCGGTGACCTTGCCATCCACCACTTCCAGTTCGTTGGCATGCACGTAGTCCACGCCCAGCTTCTGCTGTAGATGTCGACCGAAGTAGCTGAACCCGCCGGAGATGATCGCGGTTTTGAAACCAAACGCCTTGAGGGTGCGGATCAGGCGCTCCGCGCCCTCGGTGAGGGACAGATTCTGAGCCACCCGTTCCAGCACGCCGGCGTCCAGGCCCTTGAGCAGCCCCACGCGCCGCCGCAGGCTTTCCCGGAAATCGATTTCGCCCTGCATGGCGGCTTCCGTGACCTGGCTCACCTCATCGCCCACACCGGCCTGCTTGGCCAGTTCGTCGATCACTTCCTGCTGGATGAGTGTGGAGTCCATGTCGAACACCACCAGGCGGCGGTTTCGCCGGTAGACATTGTCTTCCTGGAAGGCGATGTCGATGCTCATCTCCTGGGAGATCTCCAGGAATCGTTGCTTCATCGCATCCAGGTCCAGCGGCTGACCGCGCACGGTGAGTTCGATACAGGCGCGGCTTTGGTGGCCGCTGTTCTTGTACAGTGGTTCGCGCCCGGACAGGCGTACGATGTCCTCGATATTCAGGTCGTTTTCCGTGATCACGCCGGCCACGCGGGCGATGTGCTCAGCCTCGATGCGGCGGCCCAGCAGGGTGAAGATGTAACGCGGCTTGCCGGCGCCCTGAACCCAGGCTTCGTACTGTTCTTCGCTGATGGGGGTGAAGCGGACCTGCATGCCCAGATGGTGGATATGGAACAGAACGTCCTTGAGTACGGGGGAAAGCCGTGCCTGGTCGGGTACCTTCACCAGCATGCCCAGCGACAGCGTGTCGTGGATCATGGCCTGCCCGATATCCAGGATGCCGACCCCGTACTCGGCCAGAATGCTCATCAGCGAGGACGTCAGCCCCCGCTTGTCCTGCCCGGAGACGTTGATGAGTATGATTTCGCTCATGCCCGTTCCTGTCTGATCGCACAAATGGCGCGCCGCGGTGCCGCAGCGCGGAATGCGAGCATTGTATGCGATCTGCCGACGGGATGTCGGCTGTGGTGATCAGGCCGCGCTGAGCCCGCGCAGTGCCTCGTTCGCCAACTCCAGCGACTCTTCATCGTCTTCGCCGGCGCGGAGGCCGTCCAGGAACCATTCCAGCCCCGCCAGCGCGTCCGCCAGAACTTCCAGGCGCTCATCGTCCACCGCATGGTCCGGCAAACGGGCGATCTGGCTGCGGCATTGCTCCAGAATGCGTGCCGCCTCCGTCTGTTCCAGCATGATCAGGATGCCGGAGGCCTCCTGCATGGGCCGGTCGGTGTTACGCAGATCTTCGCCTTCGTCCACGTCACCGTTGAGGAACTCCAGCGCGCTGCGCACCCGGGCCAGGTTGACCAGGCATTCGCTGACCGCCTGGGCTTCTGCTTCCATCAGGCGGTTCGGCCGCTGCCTGCGGGCGGGACCGCCGCGCGGTCGCGTCAGGCCATAGAGTTGCTCCTCCGCCAGCGTCAGGCTTTCAGCCGTGTGTTGCAGCGTTTCCAGCATGCGGGCAGCGGGGGCGTCGTCGCGCAATGAATGCAGCCTGGTCTGTTCCCGTTTGAGCAGGGCTGCCGCCTCGCTCAGCCCGAGCACCGTCATGGTGCTGCCCAGGCTGCCCAGCTGCTGGCTGAGCGCGGCGCGCTCGTCTCCGCGCATCTGCTCCGCCCGGCCTGCGGACTCAATGGCGGCCTTGAGGGTTTCCAGTTCCTCACGTACGGCCTGGCTTGCCGCCTCCAGCACGCTGCGTTCCGGGGCTGTCAGCGCCTCACGCTCGTGCTCGATCAGCGCCCGTGGCGCCATGGCCGCTTTCAGGCCCAGCGCGTCGCGCAGCTGGCGCAGGGTGGCCTGTTGTTCGGCGCCCAATGCGGTGTAGTAGAGCAGGCCGCGGATCACCATGTCCGGCGGCAGGCGGTCCAGCCCGTCCATGCCGTCCCGGCTTGCTGCACGGACATGCAGGTCAATGCGGGACAGCAAAAGCCGAACGGAGGGGTCGACCGCGATCTGGCCATGCATCACGGCTTCCATGCAGTGGCTGGCAAGGCGCATCCAGCGACCTGTCCGGGTATCGCCGAATGCCGTCCCCATGCGCTGTAGAGCGCGATGTACCTGCTGGGCATGGCGTGGTGAGTCCGGTTTGCGGAACAGCCCCAGCAGGCCGATCTGCAACATCAGCCGCAGGCGTCGTACCGTGGCTTCCAGGTGGCCGGTCGGCTGCAATGGCTCCTTCAGGCAGACCAGGTCCAGATCAACCCGGTCAAAGGCAGCGAAGTGGTAGTCCGGCAGGGGTACGGTTCGGCGTATGGTGCGCAGCGCATTCAGCGTGGGAAGCAGTGTGGCCGGCAGCTCCCGGCGTTGCTCCGAGACCCGGCTCAGGTAGCGAGGCAGCAGCAGCAGGCCGTAGAGCAAGGCATCCAGCCCCTGGTTGCGGGACAGGCGATCATCCCGCTCCAGGGCGTCCAGCAACCCCAGGCACTCGTCGCAGAGCACGACGCCGCCCTGAATGTCCAGCATGAGTAGCGCGCCGCGGGCTTCCCTCAGGTGCTTGCGACATGCCTCCCAGGCCTGGGCGGCGTCGGCATTGAGGTCGTGGGTGTCCAGCACAGCAGCGGCCTGTTCCAGTGCCCGGTTGATCTCGTCCTGGGCAAGCCGGACTGGATTGGCAATGGGGCGAATGGTCATGACAATGATTCCTTTGCCGTGCGCGGCGCATTCCCTGAAACTGACGGGGGGCCGGTCGCGGTCGCGCGTGAACCGCCCCAGTATACCGGTGTCCCTCCAGGGGCCCGGAACCCGAACGGTTGGCAGTATGACCGAAGCTGGAGAGGTTGATATGGACAAGGTTCGCAAAACAGACGAGGAATGGCGCAGGGAGTTGACTCCCGAGCAATACCGCATTGCCCGGCAGAAGGGAACGGAGCGTCCGTTCACCGGCGAATACAATGATTTCAAGGGGAAGGGGCGTTTCCTGTGCGTCTGTTGTGGCAAAGCGCTGTTCGACTCCGCCACCAAGTATGATTCCGGTTCCGGCTGGCCCAGTTTCTGGAAACCGGTGAGCCCCGAGGCGCTGGAGGTGGAAGCCGATTTCAGCCTTGGGATGCGGCGCGAGGAGGTCATGTGCAGTGCCTGCGGCGCGCACATGGGCCATGTGTTCCCCGATGGGCCCGAGCCCACCGGGCTGCGCTACTGCATTAACTCCGCCTCCCTCAAATTCGAACCCGACGAGATGTCCGGTTGAGTGTCATGCGGCGTTGCGGCAAGAACCCGGCCGCGCCGCTTGTGCCGGGTGTTCCCGCCACCTTACTTTTCAGGCGGCGAGCCGCACAGCGGCGCCCTTCGGGTGGCTTTCCCGCTGGCGTGGTCGGCGCTGCTCGTCGGTCATGTAGCCCGGCTACACATCCCGCCTCGCGCCTTGCCACGCCAGCGGAGAAACCACTGAAACATGGCTTTACCTCGTGAAAGGTTAGTATAGTGTACGGCTCGATTCCTGATTCCCGATAATCACCCATTGGCTAGAGATCATGAGCAGACAGAAAGGCAAGAAGCATCCCCTGGCAGGCAAGACCATGAGCGGCGCCGAGATGGTTGTTCAGGTACTGGCCGACGAAGGTGTCGATACCATCTTCGGGTATAGCGGGGGTGCGATTCTGCCAAGCTACGATGCCATTTTCCGCTACAACGAAAGTCACCGAGAGGGTGAGCAGGACGACCCCATGCGGCTGGTCGTGCCTGCGAACGAGCAGGGCGCGGGGTTTATGGCGGCGGGCTATGCCCGGGCCAGCGGGAAGGTCGGGGTGTTCATGGTCACCTCGGGCCCCGGCGCCACCAACACGGTGACGCCGATTCGCGACTGCATGGCCGATTCCACGCCGGTGGTGGCCATCACCGGGCAGGTGCCCACCGGCGCCATGGGGACCGATGCGTTCCAGGAAGCTCCGATCGTCAACATCATGGGTAGCTGCGCCAAACACGTGTTCCTGGTCACCCGGCCGGAGGAACTGGAGGCCACCATCCGCACGGCCTTTGAAGTGGCCCGCTCCGGACGCCCGGGACCGGTGGTGGTGGATCTGCCCAAGGACATGCAGAACTGGGTGGGCGAATTCCAGGGCGAGGGGCTGCTGGAGATCCGCGGCTACCGTCAGCGTATGGATTCGCTGAAGGCTGCGCGCCTTTCCGAGCGGAAATGTCGCCAGTTCTTCGACCTGCTTGAGCAGTCCAACCGTCCGCTGCTGTACGTGGGTGGCGGTGCCATCAACGGCAATGCGGCGAAGGAAGTCACCGAATTCGCCCGCACCTTCAATATTCCGGTGGTGACCACGCTCATGGGCATGGGGGCCATCGACACCAAGGATGACCTCTGTCTGCACATGCTGGGCATGCACGGCACTGCTTACGCCAATTATGCGGTGGAGGACTGCGACTTTCTGATCGCCGTGGGCGCCCGGTTTGATGATCGGGTGGCCGGCAAGGTGGAGGAATTCGCTCCGTTGGCCGAGCATGTGGCGCACATCGACATCGATGCCGCGGAAATCGGCAAGGTCAAACTGGTGGAATGGGCCCATGTGGGAGAGGCCGGGCGCAGCCTGCGGCAGCTGCTGAGCCACGGCAAGAAGCAGGGCTTTGAAAAGGACTACATGCCCTGGGTGAAGCACGTGCAGCAGTTGCGTCGTAACCATCCCATGAACTACGACCGTGACTCGACGCTGATCCAGCCGCACTACGTCATCGAGGAAATCAACAAGCTCACCGATGGGCGCGCCATCGTCAGCACCGGCGTTGGCCAGCACCAGATGTGGGCGGCGCAGTATTTCGACTTCTGTGAACCCCGTCTGTGGCTCACCTCCGGCAGCATGGGCACCATGGGGTTCGGTCTGCCGGCGGCCATCGGCGCGCAGTTCGCCTGCCCGGACCGGATCGTGCTGGATATCGATGGGGACGGCAGTATCCGGATGAATCTGGGCGAGTTGGAAACCGTGACCAATTACAACCTGCCGGTGAAGGTGTTGCTGCTGAACAACCAGGGTGACGGTATGGTACGGCAGTGGCAGCGGCTGTTCTTCAATGAGAACTTCTCAGGCTCCGACAAGACGCTGCATCGTAAGGATTTCATCAAGGCGGCGGAATCCGATGGTTTCCCGTTTGCCCGGCGGGTGACGGAGAAGGCCGACGTGGCGGAGGCGCTGAAGGCGTTCGTGGAATTCGACGGGCCGGCGTTCCTCGAGGTGATGATCGACCCGGATGCCAGTGTGTACCCCATGGTCGGCCCGGGCATGAGCTACAAGCAGATGGTGACCGGCGAATGGATCACCGCCCGCGAGTTCAAGGGCGGTCGCCAGGCCAAGGTTGATCCGCTGGAGACGCCGGACCTGTTCTGAGCTGGTAGCGAAGATTTCGAGGCTTCGATCTGGCTGGTGCCGGGCAGCATGAGCCCGGACACGCCGTGAATACGTCCATGTAGTAGGCTTGTCGGCGAGGTCCCTCTCGTCGACAGTCTGCCCCCGCTCGACCGGGCACCGACCTCACCAAAGCCACGGCCGACTCGAAGCCTCCAACGCGAAGCACTCCAACAAAGCCCCTTGAAAAACACCCCGGTCGCGCCCACTAAAAACGCGTTACCGTTCAACCGCGTCTTCGAGGGAGTATTGAACCATGAGCGTTGCTGCGCAAAAGGAAACCCGGGAGTTCCAGACGGAGGTCCGGCAACTGCTGGATCTGATGATTCACTCCCTGTACAGCAACCGCGAGATCTTTCTGCGCGAGCTGATCTCCAACGCCTCTGACGCCGCCGACAAGCTGCGCTTCCAGGCGCTGCAGGACGAAAACCTGCTGGAGGGTGATGGCGAACTTGCCATTCATGTGAGCTACGACAAGGATGCCCGCACCCTCACGGTGCGTGACAACGGTGTGGGCATGAATCGCGATGAGGTACAGGAGAACCTGGGGACCATTGCCCGCTCCGGTACCCGCGAGTTCCTCAAGCAACTGTCCGGTGACCAGGCCAAGGATTCACGGCTGATCGGCCAGTTCGGTGTGGGCTTCTACTCAGCGTTCATCGTTGCTGATCACGTCACCGTGCTCACACGCAAGGCTGGGGCGCCTGCAGTTGAAGGCGTGCGCTGGGAATCCGCCGGGGACGGCCAGTATGTGATCGAAACCGTCGAGCGGCCACAGCGTGGCACTGAGGTGATCCTGCAGCTCAAGGAGGATGCGGACGAATTTCTCGACGGCTACCGGTTGCGACAGATCATCCGCACCTACTCCGACCATATTGATCTGCCCATCCGCATGCCGGAAGAGGCGCACGGGGACGAAGAACAGGACAAGGAGCCCGGCGAAGAGACGGTCAACAAGGCCAATGCCCTGTGGATGCGGCCCAAGAACGAGATCAGCGACGAACAGTATATTGAATTCTACAAGCACGTCGCCCACGACTTCGAAGAGCCCCTGTGCTGGATGCACAACAAGGTTGAGGGGAACCAGAGTTACACCTCGCTGCTGTACATCCCCAGGCGCGCCCCGTTTGATCTGTGGGACCGGGACACCGGGCACGGCGTAAAGCTGTATGTGAAGCGGGTGTTCATCATGGACGACGCCGACCAACTCATGCCGCGTTACCTGCGCTTTGTGCGGGGTGTGATTGATTCCGATGACCTGCCGCTCAACGTCTCCCGTGAGATCCTGCAGCACAACCGGCAGATAGACCGTATTCGCGCGGCCAGCGTCAAGCGGGTGCTCGATCAGCTGGAGAAGCTGGCAGACAAGGAGCCGGAACGGTATGCGGACTTCTGGAAGACCTTCGGCCGGGTCTTGAAGGAAGGGCCTGCGGAGGACTTCGGCAACCGCGAGCGCATCGCGGGCCTGCTGCGCTTTGCCTCCACGCACAGTGACCAGCCGGATGAAACCGTCTCGCTCAAGGACTACATCGGCCGCATGAAGGACGGGCAGGAGGCCATCTACTACGTCACTGCCGACAGCTTCAACGCCGCCCGCAACAGCCCGCACCTGGAGGTGTTCCGCAAGCACGGCATCGAGGTGCTCCTGCTGGGGGATCCGGTGGATGAATGGGCCGTATCGCACCTGCAGGAGTTCGACGGCAAGCGCCTGGTATCGGCCGCCAAGGGTGAACTGGACCTGGAGAAGCTGGGTGCGAGCGAGGAAGACAAGGCTAGCCAGGAACAGGCCGAGGAGGCCCTTAAACCCCTGGTGGAACGCTTGCAGAAGGCGCTGGGCGACAAGGTGGAGGCGGTGCGCATCAGCCGCCGTCTCACCGACTCTCCGGCATGCCTCGTCGTAGGCGAGCACGAGTTCGCGCTGAGCATGCAGCGCATGCTGAAGGCGGCCGGTCACCCGTTCCCCAGTGGCAAGCCCAGCCTGGAAGTAAACCCCGACCACGTGCTGGTGGAGCGCCTGCGGAATCTGGACGATGAGGCCCGGGTGGAGGAATGGGCGCATGTGCTGTATGACCAGGCCCTGTTGATGGAGGGAGGCCAGCTGGAGGATCCGGCTGCCTTCGTGCAACGGGTGAACAGCCTGCTTGCCCGGGAATAGCCGGCGGCGCAGCAGTCGTTTCGCGGCGACGCCTTGAACGGCTGCGGGCTGCGCGCTATAAAGGCCCATCCGTGCCCGTCGGCGTTTGCCGGCGGGCCATGCGTGTTTTCCCGGCGACGGGATGCGCGCTCATGTGCGAGCAAGCCACTAGAAGGCAGGGATGAGTCAGCTTACCGACAGCAAGCCCGCGCTGGAGCTCAAGGGTCGCATGATGACCCTGACCGTGCTCCGTCTCCTCAACCCGTCCGTAGAAGTCCTGGCCAAAGCATTGGATCAGAAGATGCAGGAAGCGCCGGATTTCTTCCGACATCTTCCCATCATTCTGGATGTGGAAGCTGTTGCCGACACCGATCTGTATCTCGACTTGGCTGGCCTGGTGGGCTTGTTGCGTGCCCGTGAATTCCTTCCGGTGGGTATCCGAGGCGGTGATGGTCCCTGGAGGGAAGCCGCGGAGACAGCCGGGCTGGGCGTGTTCGGCGGTGGTGGTGAGCCGCCGGCGCCCGCCAAGAAGGCGGAACCGGAGCCATTGGACCAGTCCCCAAGCCTGGTGGTCACGCAGCCCGTGCGTTCCGGTCAGCAGGTCTATGCACGGGGCGGTGATCTCATCATACTGTCGTCGGTGAGCCCGGGTGCGGAGCTACTGGCAGATGGGCATATTCACGTCTACGGCACCCTGAACGGCCGGGCGTTGGCCGGAGTGCGCGGTGACACCAAGGCACGGATCTTCTGTCAGGGGTTCCGGGCGGAGCTGGTGTCCGTGGCCGGAACCTATAGCGTTAACGAACAATTCGAGCAAAGCCTGTTGGGGCGACCCGTTCAGGTCGCTCTGGCGGGAGAGAGCCTGGATATTCGCAGGCTGTAATCATCGAACGATTCGGCCTCCATGCGGGGCAGGCATTTATTGGAGGACGGGACAGTGGCAAGAATCGTGGTGGTCACCTCCGGCAAAGGGGGCGTGGGCAAGACCACGACCAGCGCGGCGCTGGGAACAGGCCTGGCAAAGGCCGGGCATCGCACCGCGGTGGTGGATTTCGACGTGGGGTTGCGCAATCTGGACCTGATCATGGGCTGCGAGCGTCGTGTGGTGTACGACTTCGTCAACGTGATCAATGAAGAGGCGACGCTGAACCAGGCGCTGATCAAGGACAAGCGCGTGGAGGGGCTGTACATCCTGGCGGCCTCCCAGACACGGGACAAGGACGCCCTGACCGATGCCGGTGTGGCACGGGTGATGGAAGAACTGGGGCGGGATTTCGACTACATCGTCTGCGACTCGCCGGCGGGTATCGAGCGTGGCGCCATGATGGCCATGTACCATGCCGATGAGGCCATTGTGGTGACCAATCCGGAGGTTTCCTCGGTCCGGGATTCCGATCGGGTGCTCGGCATTCTGTCCAGCAAGTCGCGCCGGGCGGAAGAAGGGCGGGAACCGGTTCGTGAGCATCTGTTGCTCACCCGTTATTCTGCGGACCGCGTGAAGCAGGGTGACATGCTGAGCGTGGAGGACGTGAAGGAGATTCTCGGTATCGAGCTGTTGGGTGTGATTCCCGAATCCAAAGCGGTGCTCAATGCCTCCAACGCCGGGGTGCCGGTGATTCTTGAGGAGGATACCGATGCCGGGCAGGCTTATCAGGATGCGGTGGCCCGCTTCCTGGGCGAGGACCGCCCGCACCGGTTTCTGGAAATCCAGAAAAAAGGCCTCTTCGGGCGGCTGTTCGGGAGCTGAGCCATGAATCTGCTAGGGTATTTCCGTTCCCAGCGCAAGCAGACCGCCAAGGTCGCGAAAGAGCGGCTTCAGATCCTGGTGGCCAGGGAGCGGGCCGGCACACGCGGCGGTGGGCCGGATTATCTGCCCGCGCTTCAGGAGGAACTCCTCGACGTGATCCGCAAATACGTGGAAGTGGATCGGGACGCGGTGCAGATCCAGATCGAGAAAGAGGGTGACTACGACATTCTCGAACTGAACATCACGCTGCCGGAGAGCAGCCAGAAATAGAGGGAGGCTCCCGCAGGGGTCACCGCCGCTGCGGGGCAGCATCATATATTGCCGCTCTGGGCGCGCACGTCCACATGCAGGGTCAACTGCTGGCCCGGCTGCAGATAGCGGTCTTCCCGCAGATTGTTCCAACTCCTCAGATCCCGTACCGAGACGTTGAAGCGCCGGGCGATGGTATACAGTGAATCCCCGGAGCGGACAGTGTACGTGACCCGCTGGATAATGGGCTCACCCCGGGGCGGTGCGTTACGGGCCGTCCCGCCGCCGCCGCCGCTGGCCTGTTGCGTCCAGATCACCAGATTCTGGCCCGGCCGCAGCGTGTCACCGGGCGCCATACCGTTCCACTGCGCCAGTTGACGTACCTCCACCCCGTAGCGCCGTGACAGCCCCCAGAATGTGTCGCCACTGCGCACCGTGTGCTGTACCCGTTCGCCGTTACGTTGTCGGTTTTGCTGCCGCTGAAGGCGCTGGTCGGCGGATAGCGCGTACTGATCCGCTGGCTGGCTGGACGTGGGAACCAGCAGGTGCGAGCCGGCCCGGATTACATGGCCGTTGAGGTCATTGGTTTCCTGCAACATGGCCACCGTCGTGCGGTAGCGGCGGGCGATCTGACCCAGAGTCTCGCCGGGCTGAACTTGGTGCCGCTGCCATCGTACCCGCTGCCCGTCCGGCACATCGGCCAGCCGCGCCTGGAAACTGTCAATGCGGTCCAGTGGCAGCGCCAGCCGGTGCGGTCCCTCCGGATCGGTGGCCCAGCGGTTGTAGCCCGGGTTGAGCCGGTAGAGTTCATCCAACTCCAGCTCGGCCAGGTCGGCGGCCAAGGCCAGGTCGATCTGGGAGCCCACATCCACCACGCCCAGGTAGGGCTCATCAGGGATGCTGGTGAGTTCCAGGCCATGGGCGTGCGGGTCATCCACCAGGGCGCGTATGGCCAGCAGTCGGGGTACGTATTGCCGGGTCTCCGCCGGTAGTGGCAGGTTCCAGTAATCGGTGGGCTTGCCCTGCTGCGCATTGCGGCGGATGGCACGCATCACGGTCCCTTCCCCGGCATTGTAGGCGGCCAGGGCCAGTTCCCAGTCACCGTCGAACATGGAGTTGAGGCGTTCCAGGTAGGTCAGCGCCGCCTCTGTGGAGGCGATCACATCGCGCCGGCCGTCATACCACCAGCTCTGGCGCAAGCCGTAATGGCGGCCTGTTCCGGGAATGAACTGCCAGATGCCTGCGGCGCGGCCGTGGGAGTAGGCAAAGGGCTGAAAGGCGCTTTCCACCACGGGCAGCAGGGCCAGCTCGGTGGGCAGGCCTCGTTTCTCCAGTTCCGAGACAATGTGATACAGATAGGGCGTGGCCCGTTCGGCAACCCGGTCCATGTACAGTCCGTGGCGGCTGTAGTAAGCCAGCTCCCGGGCGACCCGGTCGTTGTCCACGTGCTCCATCTCGAAGCCGTGGCGGATCCGGGCCCACAGGTCATCCGGGTACGGGGAGCCCTCGGCGATGGCCGCGGGCGGAGCCTCCGCCACCAGTTGCCCCGGCTGCTCGATGAAATCCGGCCACAGCTGATGCTTCGGTGCATCAGCGCTCTGTGTTTGCTCGTCGATGTCAGATGGCAAATGGGCGCAGGCCGTCAGCCAGAGGCTGCAGGCCAGCGCCACAGGCAGGCGCCTCGTGAACACGGTTTCCGTTCTCCTGTTGTCGGGGTGCGTTCTGCCGGCGGCGTACCGGCTGCAAGCCCCGTATCAGCCGGCGTCCTTCCATGCCCGGACTGCGGCGAAGACCTCAACCGGGTCAGTAAACCGCTCTCCGGCCCAGGATTCTGCGTGCTGTTTCACACTGCTGTCGCCGGAGCGCAGGAATGGGTTCGTCTGCCGTTCCTCGCCGATGGTGGAGGGCAGCGTGCATTCGTCTGCTGCGCGCAGGGTCTCCACTTCCGACACCCGGTCCTGCAATCGCCGGTTGTCCGGATCCACTTTCAGTGCGAAGCGGAGGTTGGCCAGAGTGTATTCATGGGCGCAGTAGACGCGGGTATCTTCAGGCAGACTGGCCAGTTTTTCCAGCGACTGATACATCTGCGCCGGCGTGCCCTCGAACAGCCTTCCACAGCCGCCTGCGAACAGTGTGTCGCCGCAGAACAGCATGCCGCCACCGTAATAGGCGATATGGCCGGCCGTGTGTCCCGGTACATCGAACACGCCAAGCTCCAGATCCAGTTCGGGGAGCGAGACCGTGTCCCCTTCCCGCAGCGGCTGGGTTACTTCCGGAATGCTCTCCCCGGCAGGGCCGTAGACGGGAACCGGGCCGTGTGACAGCAATTCCCTGACGCCGCCGGTATGGTCGCCGTGGTGATGGGTGAGGAGAATGGTCGACAATTCCAGCCCCTGCTCGGCCAGGGCCAGTAGCACCGGCGTGGCGTCGCCCGGGTCTACCACCACACAGCGGGGGTCTCCCGCGCGCTGCAGCAGCCAGATATAGTTGTCGTTGAATGCACGAACAGGTTTCACGGTTATCATGTCGGCTAATCCTACCGTCTTCGAGTCGGTGGTCAATGATACAGGGAGATCAATCACATCCGGCGACAATACTGTGTGACAACCGTCGCCAGGAGTATGCGTTATGGCATGGGATCCGGTAGGCATTCAGCTTAGCGCGTGGTTTCGGACCCCGCTCGGCCGGTTGTTGGCGGAGGCGGAGCGTGACGCGGTCAGGCAGTTGATCGGCGACGAGGCCGGCGGCCACGTGGTGCAGTTCGCCGGGCATGGTGAGGCGCCGCCTCTGGAGGTGCCGTCGGCCTGGCATGTTGCCGCCGTTCCGGGGCCGGCAGTGGAGGTGGTGGCGCACCCGGATGCGCTTCCCCTGCGAGCGCGGAGCGTGGATGTGCTGGTGCTGCTCCACGCGCTGGAGTGGTCTGCGGAACCCTGCGCCGTACTGCGTCAGGCCGCACAAATTCTTGCACCAGAGGGGCGTCTGGTTGTGGTGGGCTTTAACCCCGCGAGTCTCTGGGGGCTGGAACGCGCCATGCCGCGACAACGCCACTCCGGGCCGCCGGGTGGGCGCTATTTCCCGGCCCGCCGGGTGCGTGACTGGTGTACCCTGTTGGGCTTGGAGCCCCTGCCCGGGCGGACGGTCTTTTTCCGTCCACCGTTCAGCCGGCAGGATGTGCAGCGGCGCCTGTTGCCGCTGGAGCGACTGGGCGGCCGCCTGTTGCCGTGGTCGGGTGGGGTGCATGTACTGGTCAGCCGCAAACGGGTGGCGGGGCTGCGCCCGCCGGGCGTGGCGCGAGACAGTCGCCTGCCGGCGTTTCCGCGGCCCATTCCCGGCGCCTGTCACACGCGATGGTCGCGGTTGGCGGCGGCCCGGGATGCCGGAGATCCGAGTCACACCTTATGAAAAAAGTGCAACTGTTCACCGACGGGGCCTGTCGCGGAAATCCGGGCCCTGGAGGCTGGGGCGTGTTACTGCGCTGGAACGGCCACGAGAAAGCGCTGCACGGCGGTGAGCCCGAAACCACCAACAACCGCATGGAACTCATGGCTGCAATCCAGGGGCTGAAGGCGCTGCGCCAGCCCTGCGAGGTGCATCTCACCACCGATTCTGAATACGTGCGCAAGGGTATTACCGAATGGCTCCACAACTGGAAGCGTCGTGGCTGGAAGACTGCCGCCCGCAAACCGGTGAAAAACGCGGACCTGTGGCAGGAACTGGAGGCGCAAGCCCAGCGCCATGAGGTTCATTGGCATTGGGTGAAGGGGCACAGCGGCCATGAGGGCAACGAGCGCGCCGACGCGCTTGCCAATCAGGGGATTGACGAGATGGGTGAAACCGTATGCGACAGATAGTGCTGGACACGGAAACCACAGGTCTTGACACTAGCCAGGGGCACCGCATCATCGAGATCGGTTGTCTGGAACTGGTGAATCGCCGCAAGACCGGACGGACGTTCCATCATTACCTGCAGCCGGACCGGGAAGTGGACCCCGGCGCCATGGAGGTGCATGGCATCACCAATGAGTTCCTGCAGGACAAGCCCCGGTTCGCGGACCTGGTGGATGAGTTTCTGGAATTCATCCGCGGCGCCGACCTGGTGATTCATAACGCCCCGTTTGACGTGGGCTTTATCGATTACGAGTTCAGGCTGCTGCAGCGGGATATGCCCGCGGTGGCCGATATTTGCACGGTTACCGATACCCTGGTGATGGCCCGCAGTATGTATCCGGGGCAGCGTAACAGCCTGGACGCGCTCTGCCGGCGGCACGATGTCGACAACGGTCACCGTGAGCTCCATGGCGCCTTGCTGGACGCCGAGATCCTCGCCGACGTGTACCTGGCCATGACGGGTGGCCAGACGGCGTTGTCCCTGGGGGGTGAGGATGACGAGGATCTGGGCGGCGCCGCTGTGGCCCGTGGACCGCGGCGCGTGGCCACGGACCGGCCACAGCTTCGGGTTGTGCAGCCCACCACCGCCGAAGAGGAAGCACACCAGGCCTGGCTGGAGCGCCTGGACAAGGCCGCCGGTGGTCCCTGTGTCTGGCGCCGGCTGGAGGAACAGTCATGAGCCTGCATCCGGTCCGGGCGCTGAGCTTTGACCTGGACGAGACGCTGTGGTCGCTGGACCAGGTGATCGAACGCGCCGAGGCGGATATGGCCGCGTTCTTTTGGGAGCACTACCCGAAGGTGACAGAGCGCTTCGATCGCGCCGCCTTGCTCGACTTTCGCCGGGAAGTCCTGCGGCGCGATCCGTCCATCGCCCACGATTTCGGGGAATTGCGCCTGCGTACGCTGCGCCTGGCCACCGATGCATGCGGCTATCCGCCCGAGGCCGCGCGCCGGGCGCTGGAGGTGTTCCTGGCCGGGCGTAACCGGGTGCGTCTGTTTGATGAAACCCGGCCCACGCTGGAACGGCTGCGCTCGCGCTATCCCCTGGTGGCCCTGACCAACGGCAATGCGGATGTGCAGCGCATCGGTATCGGGCACTATTTCAACGTGAGTATTTCTGCCGCCCAGGTCGGCGCAGCCAAACCGGCGCCGGAGATGTTCGAGGCCGTCACGCGGGCTCTGTCACTTCAGCCCGAGCAGACCGCCCACGTGGGGGATGACCCGGAAACGGACGTACTCGGGGCGGCCCGCTTCGGCATGCGTGCCGTGTGGCTGAACCGCCAGGGCGCGCCCTGGCCCCGGGAACTGCCGCAGGTGGATTACCTGGAGATCAAATCCCTGTCTGAACTGCATACCCTGCTGCCGGAGGAGGATGTGTGAGTCGTACAGCGTCGCCTGCCAGTCATCTGCCGCCCCCGGCGTCGGAGCCTGTGCGCATCGGCGTCAGCGCCTGCCTGCTGGGTGAAGAAGTGCGATTTGATCGCGGCCACAAGCGCAGCAGTTTCGTGGCAGACCAGCTCGGGCGCTATTTCGAACTGTGCTCGGTGTGTCCGGAAATGGCCATCGGCCTGGGCGTGCCGCGGGAACCCATACGTCTGCAGGGCGAGCCGGATGCTCCTCGGGTTGTGGGGGTGAAAAGCGCTGACCTGGATGTGACCGAGCCCCTGCATGCCTATGGTCGGCGCATGGCGGCGGAACTGGGGCCCATCAGCGGCTACGTGTTCAAGAGCAAGAGCCCGAGTTGCGGCCTGTTCCGTGTCAAGGTCTACGACGTTAACGGGGTCAGTGTTGGCCAGGGGCGCGGCGCCTATGCGCAAGCGCTGACCCAGGCGCTGCCGCTGCTGCCGGTGGAGGAGGAAGGGCGGCTCAACGATCCGGTGCTCCGTGAGAATTTCATCGGCCGGGTATACGCCTACCGGCGCTGGCAGGCGCTGCTGGAATCCGGGGTGACCGCGAAGCGGCTGGTGGATTTCCACACCGCCCACAAGCTCGCCCTGATGGCCCATCACCCGGGGAAGACGCGCGCGCTTGGGCGGTTTGTCGCTGATCTGAACGGCCGGCCCACCGAGGCGGTGGTGGCCGACTACGGGGCCAGATTCATGGAGGTTCTCGGCCACCGCGCGACCCGGAAACGGCACACCGATGTGCTGTTTCATCTCATGGGCTATCTGAAGCGGGTGCTGGCCAGTGATGACAAGCAGGAACTGGTGGGTCTGATCCACGATTATCGTCAGGGCCTGGTGCCGCTTATCGTCCCGGTGACGCTGTTGCGGCACCATTTCCGACGCCATCCGGACCCTTATATCGAACAGCAGCTCTATTTGAACTGGCAGCCCGCTGGCCTGAGCCTGTGGAACGCCATCTGACGCAGCGGAGGATGCATCCCGTGACTCAACCCTTCCAGCCCGACGGTTTCGGTGCCGTGATCATCGGCGATGAACTGCTCTCTGGCAAGCGCCAGGACCGCCACCTGCCCAAGGTCATCGAACTGCTGTCGGCCCGGGGGCTGGAACTGGATTGGGTGCGCTATCTGGGTGATGATTCGGCCCGACTCACGCGCTCCTTCCGCGAGACGTTTGCCAGCAACGATGTGGTGTTCAGCTTCGGCGGCATTGGTGGTACGCCGGATGACCGGACCCGCCAATGCGCCGCGGAAGCCGCCGGTGTGACCGTGGAGGCGCATCCCGTGGGGCTGCGGGAACTTGAGGCGCAATTCGGGCCCGGTGGTACGCCGCAGCGGCTGCGCATGGTGGAATTCCCCCAGGGGGCGGACATCATCCCGAACCCGGTGAACCGGGTCCCCGGGTTTTCCCTGCACCATCATCATTTTGTGCCCGGCTTCCCCAATATGGCCTGGCCCATGATCGAATGGGTGCTGGACAGCCTTTACCCGCATTTACATGCCGTGGGCAGCCGCAAGGAGGTGAATCTGGTGGTGCGAGGTGTGCGTGAAAGCGAGATGACGCCCACACTGGAGGAGTTCAACGCCCGATACCCGGAGCTGAAGATCTCCTGCCTGCCGCGCTGGTGTCCGCCCGATTTTGAGCTGGAATTGGGTCTGCGCGGACCGGTGGCCGATGTGGAAGCGGCACGGGTGGAGCTGGAGCAAGCGCTGACGGGCAACGGCTGGCGTTGGGAAAACGGGCGCTCCCGGAACTGACGAAAGGCATTGGTGCTTCCCCACGCCGAAACGCTCCGGCATTTCCGTCGGGCGTGCTATGGTGCAGGACCTTGACGTGTAAACAACTTTTTTGGAGGAGTGTGCATGAGTACGGTAGTCCGCCTCGAGACGCGCGGCAGCGTCGCTGTGGTCTGTGTCGACAAGCCGCCGGTGAATGCCCTGGGGCGTGCCGTGCGGGATGGTCTGCAGCAGGCTTTCGAACAGGTGCGGGACGATGACGGTATTCGTTCCGCTGTACTTCACTGCGCCGGCCGCACATTTGTGGCAGGCGCTGATATTGCTGAATTCGACTCTGGCGCCTTCGACGGCCAGCTCTTCCATCAGACCCTGGATATGATCGAGGGCCTGGACAAGCCCGTGGTGGCCGCCATTCACGGCACGGCCCTGGGTGGGGGGCTCGAGTTGGCCCTGGCCTGCCATTCCCGGGTGGCTGTGCCGGATGCGAAAGTCGGGCTGCCGGAAGTGACCCTGGGGCTGCTGCCCGGTGCGGCGGGCACCCAGCGCCTGCCCCGCATCGCCGGTGCCAGCCTGGGGCTGGACATGATCATCACCGGCAAGCCCATTAGTGCGAAGCGCGCACAGGAAGCCGGCATCATCGATCAGGTGATCAAGACAGATCTGCTGGAAGGCGCCATCGCCGTGGCGGAGAATCTGGCGGCTCAGGACGCACCGGTTCGCCGTATCAGCGAGATGCAGGTGGACCCGGCCACAGTGCCGGCCAGCCTGTTCGACGACGCCCGGGCGACACTGCAGCGGCGGCCCACCGGCAACCCGGCGCCGGAGCGCATTATCCAGTGCGTGGAAGCAGCGGTAAAACTGCCGTTCGCCGAGGGTGTGCCGGTCGAGGCGCGACTGTTCCGCGAATGCCTGAACTCGCGTGAATCCGCGGCCCTCCGGCACCGCTTTTTCGCCGAGCGTGAGGCGGCCAAGGTGCCCGGCCTGCCGAAGGACGTGCAATTGCGGGACATCCGCCGGGTGGGGGTTGTCGGTGCCGGTACCATGGGTGGCGGCATCGCCATGAATTTCGCCAATGCCGGCCTGCCGGTGACCTTGGTGGAGGCCTCGCAGGAGGCGCTGGACCGGGGCCTCGCCATTGTCCGCGACAACTATGACACCACGGCGGCCAAGGGACGGCTGACCGAATCGCAGGTGGAGGAACGCATGGCGCTCCTCCAGGGTTCGCTGGATGATGCGGACCTGGGGGACTGCGATCTGGTCATCGAAGCCGTGTTCGAAAACATGGACATCAAGCGCCAGGTTCTGGCGCGGCTGGGCAAGGCCTGCAAGCCGGGGGCGATCATCGCGTCCAACACGTCCACCCTGGATGTGGATGCATTGGCCCAGGCCAGCGGCCGTCCGGCGGACGTGCTGGGTATGCATTTCTTCAGCCCCGCCAATGTCATGCGACTGCTGGAAGTGGTGCGTGGTGCGGAAACGGCGCCTGAGGTGCTCGCCACGGTCATGCGGCTGGCCAGGGGCATCGGTAAGGTGCCAGTGGTTTCCGGCGTGTGCTACGGCTTCATCGGTAACCGCATGCTGGAGCCGTATTTGCGCGAAACCGAATTCCTGCTCATGGAAGGGGCAACCCCGGCGCAGGTGGACGGGGCGATCCAGTCACTGGGGCTGGCCATGGGGCCCTGCCGCATGATCGACCTGGCCGGCGTGGATGTGGCGGCCAAGGTGGTGCAGGAAAACCGCAAGGCCGGCGGTCTTCCGGATGACCCCGCCTACCGTGCTGTGGTGCAGAAGCTCATGGCCATGGGCCGCCATGGGCAGAAGACCAAAGCCGGTTATTACCGGTACGAGAACCGCAAACCGGTGGATGACCCCGAGGTGATGCAGCTCTGCGCCGATCTGGCAAAGGAGCACGGTATCAGCCGGCGCGATGATATCAGTGACCAGGAGATCATTGAGCGTTGTCTGTATCCCCTGATCAATGAAGGCGCGCGGATTCTGGAGGAAGGCATCAGTTATCGGCCGGGAGATATCGACACCGTCTGGATCAACGGTTACGGGTTCCCGGATTGGTTGGGTGGTCCCATGTTCTGGGCGGACACCGTGGGTGTTCAGAACGTGGCAGACCGGCTGGCGCATTACGCGGAGCACCGGGGCGACGCGCACGCATACTGGGACCGTTCCGCATTGTTGGAACGCATGGTCAGCCAGGGCCTGCGCTTCGCTGATTGGCCGTTTTCAGACCGTTAAGTGTGGCGCCGGGCTTGTTGCCCGGCGCGATGATTCAACCATAAGCGCCACCGGCGCAGGAGGAGTGCCATCATGAGTGAAGCCGTGATCGTATCCACGGCCCGCACCCCCATCGGGCGTGCATTCAAGGGCTCGCTGAACAACATCAAATCGCCGACCCTCATGGCCCATGCCATGCGCCATGCGGTGGAGCGTGCCGGTGTCGACGGCGCTGAAATCGACGATATCGTCATCGGTACTGTGCTCACCGCCGGCACCGCCGGCATGAACCTGGCCAGGAATGCTTCGCTGGCCGCGGGGCTCCCGGCAACCGTGGCCGGCCAGACCATGGACCGGCAGTGCTCCTCCGGGCTCATGGCGATTGCCACGGCCGCCAAACAGATTACCGGAGACGGCATGAAAGTGGTGCTGGCCGGTGGCCAGGACAACATTTCCGCTGTCCAGAACCGCTACATGGAATGGGTGGCCAGCGAGACCGATCCCAACGTCATCGCGCAGGCCGAGCATGCCTACATGCCCATGCTGCAGACGGCCGAGTTTGTCTCGAAGAAATACGCCATCAGCCGCGAAGCGCAGGATGCCTACGCGCTTGAGTCGCAACAGCGCACCGCGGCGGCCCAGGAGCAGGGGTTGTTCGACCAGGAAATTGTTCCCATCAATGCCACCCAGGCAGTCATGGACAAGCAGACCAAGGAGGTCAGCTATCGTGAAGTAACCCTGTCAAAGGACGAGGGCAACCGCCCCCAGACCCGGCTGGAGGACCTCCAGAGTCTGAATCCGGTGCTCGACGGCGGCGTGATCACTGCCGGCAATGCCAGCCAGTTGTCCGACGGGGCGTCCGCCTGCATGGTGATGGACAGCCGCCTGGCGGAGCAGCGCGGGCTGGAGCCAATGGGCATTTACCGGGGCATGGCGGTGGCCGGCTGCCCGCCGGAGGAAATGGGGATCGGCCCCATTTACGCCATTCCCAAGCTGCTCAAGCAGCACGGCCTGAGTATCGATGACATCGGCCTCTGGGAACTCAACGAGGCCTTTGCCTGCCAGGTGCTCTATTGTCGTGACCACCTGGGCATCGATCCCTCCATTTACAATGTCAACGGTGGCAGCATCTCCATCGGCCATCCGTATGGCATGACCGGCTCCCGCCTGGTGGGCCACGCGCTGATCGAGGGCAAGCGGCGGGGCGTGAAATACGTCGTTGTGTCCATGTGCGTGGGTGGCGGCATGGGTGCTGCCGGTTTGTTCGAAATCGTTTGAGTCGATGGCCGGGGCGGGCGCCTGCCCGCCCCGGCGTCATCAGGAGGAGAAGGGGTATGCAATGGTCCGGTAGAGACCTGCCACCCAGCCGGTACGAAGGGCACTACGGTGACCGCCTGGTGCGCTGCTTTTCCCAGCGCCCACCGTCACTCCATGCGGTGTTCCGGGATGCGGTGCGGACTGCGCCGGACGCGGACGCCCTGGTGTGGGAAGACGGGCGCTGCAGCTATGCGGAGCTGGAGGGGCGCGTGGCCCGGGTTGCAGCGAATCTGGCCCGGCACGGGGTCGAAGCGGGGGACCGGGTAGCCTTGCTGCTGGGGAATGGACCAGCCTTCATGGAAGGGCTGCTTGCCGCCGCCCATCTGGGCGCCATTGCCGTGCCGGTGACCACACGGGAGCGCGGCGAGGGGTTGCGGTACATCCTGGAGAACTGCGGCGCACGGGTCCTGCTATTCGACGCCGATCTGGCTTCACGGCTGCCGGCTGAAACGGAACTCCCGGCGTTGGAACACCGCTTCAGTGTTGGCGGTGCCGCGGAGGGCGCACACGCCTATGAGGCGTTGCTGCGGGATGCCACGCCGGTGGAGCCGGCAACGGTGGCTGAAGAGGATACGGCCGTGATTCTCTATACCTCCGGTACCACCGGGCGGCCAAAGGGCGCCATGCTCACGCATCTCAACATCGCTCATTCGTTGCTGCATTTCGAATACTGTCTGGGGCTGGAGCGGGGAGAGCGGGGTATTCTCGCGGTTCCGGCCAGCCATGTCACCGGGTTGGTGGCAATCATTCTGGCCATGGTGCGAGTTGCCGGCTGCACGATCATGATGCGCCAGTTCGATGCGCGGGAATTCAACCGCCTGGCGGCCGTGGAGAAGATGACTTACGGGCTGCTTGTGCCGGCCATGTACAACCTGTGCCTGATGCGGGCGGATTTCGCCGAGTATGATCTCAGCCATTGGCGCATCGGTGCCTTCGGCGGTGCGCCCATGCCGGAGGCCACCATCCGCCGTCTGGCCGAGGTACTGCCCGGCCTGGTACTGGTGAATGCGTACGGCGCCACCGAGACCACTTCCCCCACCACCATCATGCCGCCGGGCGCCATCAACGATTATGGCGATACCGTGGGTCGGGTGGTTCCCACCGGCGATGTGCGTGTCATGGATACGGAAGGGCGGGAGGTGGCGCCAGGGGAGACCGGCGAGATCTGGATTGGCGGCCCCATGGTGGTGAAAGGGTACTGGAACCGCCCGGAGGCAACGCAGGAGGGCTTCGTGGGCGGTTACTGGCGCTCCGGCGATATCGGGAGCCTGGACGATCAGGGCTACCTGCGGGTTCTTGACCGCATGAAAGACATGATCAACCGCGGCGGCTATAAGGTGTTCAGCGCCGAAGTGGAAAATGTCCTGGCCTACCATCCGGCCGTGGCCGAGTGTGCCGTGGTGGCCCGGCCCGATCCGGTGCTCGGCGAAAAAGTCCAGGCTTTCATCCTGCTGGCCGACGGTGCGACAGCCACGGAACAGGACATCCGGGAGTACTGCGCTGAACGCCTGGCGGATTATCAGGTGCCGGATTTCATCGCGTTCCGGGATGAGAGTCTGCCCCGCAACCCCAACGGCAAGATCGTCAAACGGGATCTGCGGGAAGAGGCCAACAGGTTGGCGGAAAAACAAGCGCAGCAGCAGTAGAGAGAATTAAGCGGAAGGAAAGCGGGGGCGGCGAGACACCGCCCCCGGGTTCGTGGTTAGCCGGGGAAGAAAGTCAGCCCCAGGCCGATGATGACGCCGGAAACCACTAGCGTGATCAGGCAGAAGCCCATGATGTCCTTGGCGCGCAGCCCGGCAATGGCCAGTGCGGGCAGCGCCCAGAACGGCTGGATCAGGTTGGTCCAGGCATCACCCCAGGCCACTGCCATGGCGGTGCGCGACATGTCCGCGCCCAACTCCATCGCCGCAGGGATCATTACCGGGGCCTGCACGGCCCACTGGCCGCCCCCGGAGGGCACAAAAATGTTCACCAGGCCGGCGGCCAGGAATGTGAACAGGGGCAGGGTGGTTTCATTGGCAATGGCCACAAAGCCGCCCGAGAACGTGGCCGCCAGACCCGAGCCCACCATCATGCCCATAATCCCGGCGTAGAACGGAAACTGGATGATGATGCCGCTCGCGCCCTTGACCGCCTCCTGCAGTGACGTCAGGAACTGCATCGGTCGGCCGTGCAGGATGATGCCCAGGAACAGGAAGATGAAGTTGACGATGTTCAGGTTCAGCGTGCCGCTGTTCACCAGGAAGTAATAGGCGATGAAGACCAGCCCCATAATCCCCACGGCCTGGGACAGCAGCAGGCTGTTTTCCAGGCGTGTCGCAGGGGTTTGCTCGATCTCCCTGGGAACCTCCGGCGCATCCTGGAGCTTTTTCGGATCCACCGTGACCGTATCCTCGGGTTTGGGCATCATGAGCCGGTTGATCAGCGGCAGCACGATGACCAGCACCAGGATCAGCAGCAGGTTGTAGGCAGAGAAAATCGTGGTGCCTGTGCTTACCACCCCCATCTGCTCTTCCATGAAATGGCCATCGGTCGCGATAACCAGCGGCACCGAACCCGCCAGGCCCCCGTGCCAGATAATAAAGCCGCTGTAGGCGCTGGCGATGAGCAAACGATAATCCACGCCGGCAACTTGGCGCGCGAGTTGGCGCCCGAACATGGCGCCAATCACCAAGCCGAAGCCCCAGTTGATCCAGGCCGCGCCCATGGACACTAGCGTAACCAGAATGATCGCCTGCCCGGGTGTCTTCGCCAGCGTGGCGATGGCAGCCAGAATGCGCCGGAAAAACGGCGTACTCGCCAGCACCCAGCCGGTGACCAGAATCAGCACCATCTGCATGGCGAATGTCAGCAGGTTCCAGAAGCCGTTGCCCCAGTGCTCGATCATGGCTACCGGGCTTTCCCGCTCTACCACCATGCCCAGTGCAAAGACCACCAGGGTCAGCAGCAGGACCAGCACGTACGGGTCCGGCAGCCATCGTTCCACGGCTTTCACCGAGGACATGCTTATGCGCTTGATCATGGACGCTCCTCCTTCGGTGCGTGCGAATGCACCTTGGTTATTGGTTATGTGCCCAAGGGTGGCTGAAACTAGCCCCCTAAAGGGCATGTTACTTCCTTAATGAAACACTGATCTATTCCCATGGTGCTCTGGCCTTACAGCGTGTTCGGGGGCAAGGCGCGGCTCGCAGGCAATGGCTAACCCTTGGCAAGAGCCGCAACGCCGAACGCGGACACGCTGCAAAGCCCCGCAGGGCGGGCCATTCGCGCACGCTGTTGGCGTTCCTGCCAAGGGCAACGGCCCTTGCCTGCGAACGCCGCCTGGCCAGCGCACGCGACTGGCTCCGCAGACCGTCATGGGAATAGATCAGTGCTTCCCAAGGCAGCGCCACGGCTGGCAGACTGACTCCAAAACGGGGTGAAGATGACATGGAATTGAATCGTTACCTGATGCTGATGCCGCGCTACCAGGCGTCGGATCTCTTCTTCAGCGCCGGTGCGCCGGTGGGCATCAAGATCAACGGCCGGGTCCGGATGATCGAGCCGGAGCGCAAGCTGGAAGCCCAGCAGGTGCGGGAACTTGCATACTCCGTTCTCAGCGACGCCCAGCAGGCTGAGTTCGAGCGCAATCTGGAACTGAACGTGGGGCTGCCCCTGGCCGGGGTCGGCCGTTTCCGCATCAATGTCTTCCGCCAGCGCGGCGCGGTCTCCATGGTGGTGCGTTACATCACCAGCCACATCCCCTCCCTGGAACAGCTCAACCTGCCGCCCAAGCTCAGCGAACTCGTCCTGGCGCCACGAGGGTTGGTGCTGGTGGTGGGTTCCACAGGCTCGGGCAAATCCACCACGCTGGCGTCCATGATCGACTACCGCAATGCACAGGTGCCGGGCCATATTCTCACGGTGGAGAACCCCATCGAGTACCTCCACCATCACAAGAAAAACATCGTTGATCAGCGTGAGATCGGGTTGGACACGCACTCTTACGAGAACGCGCTGACCAATGCCATGCGCGAATCCCCCGATGTGATCCTAATTGGCGAGATCCGCGAGCGGGAAACCATGGCGCACGCCATTGCCTATGCCGAGACGGGCCACCTGTGCCTGTCGACGCTACATGCCAACAACGCCAACCAGACACTGGACCGGATCATCAATTTCTTCCCGGACACCGCGCATCGCCAACTGCGGAATGACCTGGCGCAAAACCTGCGCGCCATAGTCAGCCAGCGCCTGCTGCCGACCACGGATGGCAAACGCGTGCCAGCGGTGGAAATCCTGCTGAACACCCCGTTTGTCAGCGAGTTGATCGAGAAGGGTGAGGTTTTCCAGCTGAAAGAGGCCATGGCACAGGGCCGTGAGGTGGGCATGCAGACTTTCGATCAGTCGTTGTACGAACTCTATGAGAGCGGACTCATCAGCCGTGAGGTGGCCTTGGATAATGCCGATTCCCGTAATGACCTGGGCCTGCGAATCCGCCTGGCCGGGAGTGGCAGTGCGGACGGTGCAGGCCTGAGCCTGGACGGCGATGGCTGACGCGTGTGCCGCGCGGTTATGGTCCGGTCATGGTAGACTCTCGCCCCTCTACAACCGTGCGGAAGGTGGGTTCTTTCGTTACGCGACATTATAAAATACCCGCCGGGCCTCATGACCGAGACACCAGAATACGTACGCAAGCAGAACGGCCACGCCCGTGGCCGGCACCGCGGTTCTTCCATTGCCGAAGCGGTGCTGGAGCATACCGTCGACGGTGTCGTCACCATCGACGCGTCCGGCATCATCCATAGCTTCAATCCGGCGGCCAGCCGCATCTTCGGCTACGCTGCGGATGAAGTGATCGGGCGTAACGTCAGTCTGCTCATGGGCGGGGATGACGCCCGTCACCATGACGCCCACCTGCAGCGCTACATGGCAACCGGGAAAGCCGGCATCATCGGTATCGGCCGCGAAGTGGAGGGCGTGCGGAAGGACGGCACCAGGGTGCCGTTGTACCTCGGAGTGAGCGAAGTGGCCGTGCCGGAGGGCCGCCTTTTTGCCGGCATACTCCGGGACATCACCCGGGAAAAGGCGCGCGAGGCGCAACTGGCCTACGAGGCGTCTCATGATGCCCTTACAGGTCTCCACAACCGCCGCGAATTCGGTCGCCGCCTGGAAGCCGCCGTCGACGCGGACTCCGGATTCCGGGGGGCATTGCTTTACCTGGATCTGGACCACTTCAAGCCGGTTAACGATACGCTGGGCCATGCCGCCGGCGATGTCCTGTTGCAACAACTGGCTGACACGTTGGTGGCAAGCATTCCTGATCATGTCCTGCTGGCCCGGGTCGGCGGCGATGAGTTCACGCTATTGATGCCCCGTTGTGATCTGCAGTGCGGTGAGCGACTGGCGCAACGGGTACTGGGTGTGATCAGCAGCTTCCGTTTCTATTGGGATAACCAGGTTTTCCGGCTGGGGGCAAGCATCGGCGTTTCCGCCTTCGCGCCCGGTTCCGACCCGGATGAAGTGGTTTCTCGTGCTGATACTGCCTGCCGCCTGGCAAAAGAAACCGGACGCACCCGCGTCATGGTTTTCGACCCGGGGGAGCCGGGCGTTTCGCACCGGGAAGCCATGGCCGATTGGGCGTTGCGGTTGCCCATCGCACTGGCGAACGGTCAGCTGCGCCTGCACGCCCAACCAATCGTGCCCACCCATCGCGCGGACGGCGCCGGGTGGACAGAGGTGCTCGCGCGCCTGGCCCGGGACAGTGGCGCGCTGGAACATCCAAACATCTTCATGGCGGCGGCGGAAAACTACCAGCAGGTGGCGCGACTGGATCTGGCCGTGGTGCGGGAGGTGCTTGCCCGGTTGCAGTCACACCCGCCGGCCGCCCGCCCGCGGGTATCGGTGAACCTGTCGGGTCAGACCCTGACCAACGGCCGGGTCTGCGCGAAACTGGTGGAC
>SLCE01000065.1 GCA_007125985.1 Ectothiorhodospiraceae bacterium
ACGGCCATGTTGCAGTTCAACATGAGCATGGGCGTTCACGGCGCGCACGATTTCTGAATATCACCATTTCCCGCGGTGCGCCGCCATGGCGCACCGCGATCTGCTGACGAGGAGGCAGTATGCTGAATCGGATTTTGTTCGGGATGTTTCTTCTGCTTGCGGTCGGGACGGCCCAGGCGCAACTCAATGTGGTGGCCAGCACCAGCAATATGGGCATGCTGGCGCAGGCGGTGGGCGGCGATCATGTCAGTGTCCGCGTGCTGGCGCCGCCGGATCGTGACCCGCATTACCTGGAAGTGCGGCCCACTATGATGGTTGCTTTGCGCAATGCGGATCTGGTGGTGTCTGTCGGTGCGGAACTCGAGATGGGCTGGTTGCCGCTGGCGATCGACCAGAGCCGGAACCGTGGTATCCAGACCGGCCAGCGCGGTTACTTCGAGGCGGCGGCCCAGGTTGATCGTCTGGACGAAGGTGCGCCTGCCGATCGGGCCCTTGGGGATGTCCACCCCACCGGCAACCCACATGTGTACATGGATCCCCTGCGCATGGGGGAAGTTGCCCAGGTATTGGCGGAGCGCCTGGCAGACCTGGATTCCGAACATGCGGCGTACTATCGGCAGAACGCCGAGCAGTTCAAGGAGCGTGCCGCCGCTCACGTGGAAGACTGGCAACAGCGCGCGGCTGACGCCCCCGGGGTGGTGTTGTTCCACGAGGATGCCAACTACCTGATGGATCTGCTGGACGTGCCCGTGCTGGGTTATCTGGAGCCGGTACCCGGCGTGCCCCCGACCGCTTCCCATTTGCGCTCGCTGGTGCGCGAACTCCAGGATAGACAGGGCGTGATCATCTATTCGGGGTATCATTCCTCGCGTGGCCCGGATTTCCTGGTGGATAATCTGGGCTGGGAGGCGGTGGTCCTGCCAACGAATGTGGAACTGGAAGGCTCGGCCGACGACTATTTCGATTTGCTGGAGCGCTGGGTCCAAGCCCTTGAACGCGTCGGAGACTGATGTCTGAAGCGCTGCTGGCCGTCACTGATCTGGTGGCGGGTTACGAGGGGCCGGTTGTCGGCCCCTTGTCATTTGATCTGCGCGCCGGGGAAGTGGTGGCGCTCACCGGGCCCAACGGTGCCGGAAAGTCCACTGTGCTCCGCGCACTGACCGGGCAGGCGCGTCGCCTGGGCGGTGCGGTGTGGCGCGCACCGGGGGTCACACTCGCCTATCAGGCTCAGCAGGCACCGGAACTGGGTGAAGTACCCCTGCGGGCCCGGGAGTTGCTGGGCCTGCACGGCGCCTACCGCTGCCAGGCGTTGCCGAATCGACTGAAGCGTCTGCTGGGGTCGCGCATCGACCGCCTGAGCGGCGGGCAACGACAGCTCTTTCTGGTGTGGGCGGCGATGCTGCATCCGGGAAACCTGTTGTTGCTGGACGAACCGACCAACAATCTGGACACCGACGGCGAGCAACTGCTCGCGGATGCCCTCCGTGCCCTGCCGCCAGAGCGGGGCGCCCTGGTGATCAGCCATGAGCCGGAATTCCTGCGGCAGGTCGCACACCGTGTGGTGGAGGTGCGGCCGGCGTGAATGTCGATCTGCTGTTCGACCCCCTGTTCCGGGTGCCGCTGGCGGTGGGGCTGCTGCTGTCTCTGCTCCTGCCGCTGTTGGGGCTGTACCTGCGCCTGCGCCAGGAGTGGCTGGCGGCGCTGGGCTTCGCGCACCTGGCCGGGGCGGGTGGGGTGCTCGCCAGTCTTGCCGGCCTTCCGGTTCTCTTGCTTGCCCTGCTGGTGGCTGGCGCGGGGGTGCTGGCCCAGGGCCTGCTCCGGCGCCCGAGCAACGATGTCTACGCCTGCATGATCCTTCTGGGGTGGTCGGTCATGCTGCTGGGCGCATCGTTCAGCCATCATGCCCAGCTTCTGGGGCAGGCTCTGGTGGATGGTCAGCTGTACTTTGCCGGGCTTGATCACCTGGTGGGGGCCGTTTTGTTCGCCATTGTCACGGCGCTGGCGCTCCCCTTCCTATCCCGTCGTTTGTTGCGCATCCGGCTGTTTCCCGGACAGGACCAGGCCAATGGCGCTCCGGTGCGTGCCCTTGGGCTCCTGTTCAACGGGCTGGTGGCCGTGGGCGTGGGCCTGGGGGCTACCGCCATTGGGGTGATGGCGGCATTCGCCTTGATGTTCGTGCCGGCCTGGATCGCGTTTGCGCTGGCCCCCGGATGGCGGCCCGCCGTGGTGTTGGCCATGGTGCTGGGTCTTGTAGCCTATGTGCTGGCCTTTGCCACCGCTATGTTGCTGGATCTACCATTTGGCCCGGTGTGTGTCGCCTGGTTGGTGGCCATGACCCCATTGCGCTTGATACCGCGGCGTTGATCGCGCGTCAGGAGTCCGCAGCGCGTGCGCGGTGGCGCCGTACCGCCATGGTGGTTAGCCCGAACAGCAGCGTGGCAGTGAGCAGGAGTGCGGACAGCTGGATGGTCTGCTGCGGCGTGAATTCCGCTGAGGAGCCCAGCAGAAAACCGACCCCCAGATAAGTACTGGTCCAGGCCAGGCATCCGCTCAGATTGAACAGCGTGAAGCGGCGCAGGGGCATGTCCAGCATGCCCGCGACCGCGGGCACCGTGGGGCGCAGAATCTTGGTGAACCGGCCCATAAACAGGCTTTTCCCCCCATGCCGGCGCACGAACACGCGGTTCCGTTCCAGTAGACTCGGGTAGCGGCTGAAGGGCCAGAGACCCTCGATCCGGGTGGAAAATGTGCGACCTACGGCGTAGCTGCAAAAGCTGCCCAGGCTGGCGCCGAGAGCGGCGCCCAGTACCGCGGCTTCCGGCGAAACCACCCCTACTGCGATCAGGGTGCCTGCGGAGAACAGCAGGGTGCCGGCGGGGACCAGATAGCCCACCGCCAGCAGTGATTCCGCGAACATCACGGCAAAAAGCACCGCTGCCACGTAATGCGGATGCGCGGCGATGACGTCGGCCAGATATTGGGGATTGAGAAATTCCATCGCGGCGGGGGCTCTATTTCTGGTAGCGTTCCTTCCACTCCGAGTAGGGCATGCCGTAGATCGTTTCCTTGGCCTGATCGTAATCCATGGGTATGCCGCGCTCCTCGGCGGCAGCAAGGTACCATTTGGACAGGCAGTTGCGGCAGAAACCCGCAAGATTCATCAGGTCGATGTTCTGAACATCGGTGCGCTCCCGCAGGTGACTGACCAAGGTCCTGAATGCGGCGGCCTCCAGTTCGGTGCGCGTTTTTTCATCCATCGCTTGTTTGCCTCCAGACGCTTCCCACGAAATGCCTCGCGAGTGTAACACGGCCATTGCCGACAAGCCGCGCCTTGCCTCCGAACACGCTGCAAAGCCAGAGCATCATGGGAATAGTTCAGCGCTTCCCTAAGCACCGGCAGCGGATCTCCTCCAACGTGCGCTCAAACGTCGCCTGGAATCGCCCGCCGGCGTCCACCGCGGACCTGGCTGCTTCCTCCGCCTCATCCCACCGCAATTGGCGGGCGAGGATCTGGGCCAGATTGTTGTACAGCATGCCCTGGCCGGACTGTGCCTGGGCCAGGCCGTCCCGCGCCGCGTCTTCCGCCCGGGTGAGTTCACCGGCGGAGTAGAGCAGGTTGACCAGCCCCAGGTGGAAGCCGACCTCGCCCGGCCAGCGCTCGCGTCCTGCCAGATAGGCCTCCCGCGCGGCCTGGCGTCGACTGGTCTGTTCCAAGTCTGCAGCGCTGCGCAACCAGCTGATTGGTGTGGCGGTGGCAGGGATGACGTCAGGCCGGGTTACCACGATGGCCCAGCGGTCAGCGCGGTTCCAGGTGCGTTCGAAGGTGGCAAGCGGCGAAAGGTGGCGTTCATGTGGGCCGGACCGGAGGATGAAGGCGGTGTCCTCGGGCGCGTAGCCCACCACCACGGCGTAATGCCAGACGGGAGCCCAACCAAGTCCCAGGTTCTGGAACACAAGTACTGGGTTGCCGGCATGGAGTTCGTGCAGGATGGCGTCCAGGCTACCGTCCAACAGGTGTACAGCGCGACCCTGGTGCCGTGCCTGGGCAACCAGTTCCGTCTGCAACGTGCCTTCCCGGGCGGGGATGAACAGGCGCGGCTCCAGGTCGGCGGGCGTGATCGATACTCCGGTCCAGCCAAGAACTTCGGCCAGCGCCGCCGGACCGCACTGCAGCGCATCCTGCGGATGCCAGGGAACGTCCGCCAGTTCTACTGCCTCCGGCGAGGATTCGAACGCGGTTTCCGGGCTGGTGCCGCCAAGACCGGCGCACCCGCCAAGCAGTGCTGCCGCCACCAGAATACCCAGCGCGACGGGCCAGGGCGGCGTTCTGATGCCAGGTGCCCGGGTCATTCCCCGGAGGGGACCTCATCGCCGGCGAGGAAGAAGTTGACGTCCTCAATGCCCGCCCCGTCCAGGCCGCTGCCCACCGCGACCTGTAACTGCAGGTAATTCAGCAGGTAGTTGTAACGGGCTTCCGCGAGCTGCCGTTCGGTCTCAAAGCGCTCGCGCTGGACATTGAGCAGGTCCAGCGTGGTGCGAACCCCGACTTCAAGCCCCCGCTGCGTGGATTGCTCGGTGCTGACGATGGACCGCAGAGCCTGTTCCAGGGCACGGATCTGCTGCAGGTTCGACACCAGATTCAGATAGGCGGATTCCGCCTGCAGGCCGGCCTGGCGCCGGGCATCGAGCGTATCCTGAAAGCTGGCGTCCCGGTTTGCTTCCGCCTCGCGCACCCGCGCCTGGGTGCCGCCGCCGGCGAAGAGCGGCACCTGCAGGCGTACACCGATGGACGCCTGCTCGCTATCGGTGCTGCCGCCCGGGCCAAAGGAGTCACTCTGGTAGCCGCGGCCGTAGCGGGCCACCATGTCCACCCGCGGGGCGTGGCCGGCGCGCTGCTGCCGGATGTCCTCGCGGGAGAGGGCGAGCTGGAGTTCCGCCAACTGCACATCGAGGTTGTAACGTTCCGCGCGTTCGGCCCAGACGTCCGGGTCGGAGGGGCTTGGGCTCTGCGCAACGAAGTCCTCGCGCAGCCCGGCCAGTTCACCGGCAGGCCGGCCGATCAGCCTGCGCAGCTGTTCGCGGGCGATCTGGAGCTGGTTCTGCGCCCGCAGGCGCTGCGCCTGTACCAGGTCATAGCGGGCCTGGGCGTCGTTGACATCCGTGATGGTGCCCGTACCGACTTCCAACGCCCGACGCGCGCGACGCAGTTCCGTATCGATGGCTGCCAGTTCGGCGTCTACTGTGGAAACCGTGTCCTGTGCGAGCAGCACATCGAAATAGGCCTGACTGACACGCAGCACCAGATCCTGCATGGCCTGGCCGAATTGCAGCCCGCTCTGATCCTCGATAATGCGGGCCTGTTCCCGGAGAGCGAAGCTTTCCATCCGGAACAGGGGCTGGGTCAAAGCGATTCCCGCGGACCATTGATTGTAGTAGAGCTCCTGCTGTTCGCCGGTCAGGGCCGCGATGCCGCCATCGGTTTCCTCCCAGTTCCGGCCGGCCTCGCCCTCGAGGTTGATTTCCGGCAGAAACAGCGCGCGCGCCTGGGGCCGGAGCTGCTCGGTGGCCCGTTGTCGATCCTGGGCGGCGCGTAGTCGCGGATCCTGCTCCAGAGCCAGTTCGTACGCCTCGGATAGGTCCATGGGAGCCTGCTGGCTCAGCGCATTCTGTGCTGTCGCCGGAAGGCTCAGGGCCACCATCGGGCTGATGAGCGCCAACAGCCTCAGGGGAGCCACTGTCCATCTGAACATGAGCGATTCCTTGGTCAGTAATCCTATGGGTCGCTGCCGCGGGAAGCCGGCGCGATTCCTCCGTTGAACATTAAGCCTGCTGCCGGTCAGTGCCAACACCATTGTTATGGTCAGTGCGGCGCGGGTCTGCGCACCAGGTTGCGGCGCGTCTTAATCATTCCGCTTCCCGCGAGCGTTCGTTTTTCCTGCATTGTGGGCAGACGCCGTTGATCTCGATGGTCTGCCAGTTCACCTCAAAGCCCAGATTCTCCGCTTTGCGGACCAGCAAGTCACGAATGTCCGGGTCATTGAGTTCCGCCACCGCGTTACAGTGCTTGCAGATTAGAAACTGTCCCAGATGTGGGTTGCCAGGATCACCGCAGCCGACATAGGCATTGAGTGATTCGATCCGGTGGATCAGCCCTTCTTCCATCAGGAAATCCAGGGCGCGATACACCGTCGGGGGTGCGGCGGACCGGTGGTCGCTTTTCAGGCTGTCCAGAAGGTCATACGCCTTGACCGGTTCATGACGGCGCCAGATCAATTCCAGCACGCGGCGCCGGATGGGCGTCAGGCGAACCCCGCGACGGCGGCAGTTCGCTTCCGCCTGTGCCAGCGCATCATCAACGCACAGGGCATGGTCGTGATTCTGATTTCGAAAAGGTGTGACCACCGAATCATTCATGGCAGCAACTCAATCGTGTCAGCCGGGCCGGTACCCCGTGGCCGCGCCGCGGGAGCTGGATTCAGGACGCAACCGAAAGATGGCGATAGCGCCTCCATGGCCGCAGGATAACGCAAACCGGCCAGGAACTCCTTACTACACGGTGCCCGTGTGCAGGAAACCTTGCCTCCGTACGGTAGCGTATGTACTCTATCCGCATCACGTCATTCGATGTGGCTTCGGGCTTTTCTTCTGTCACAAGTTTTGACAAGCTAATCGTCCTTTCAATACGATACGGTCAATTTCGAAACGTCGTTCCGCAGTGCGGAATGAAAGCCATCATTAACAAGGGATGGATTTGGGTATGAAAATCCTCGTGCCCGTGAAGCGGGTGGTGGACTACAACGTGAAGGTCCGCGTCAAGGCGGACGGTAGCGGCGTAGAAACCGCCAACGTCAAGATGTCCATGAACCCCTTCGACGAGATTGCGGTCGAAGAAGCGGTACGGCTTAAGGAAGCTGGCAAGGCCGAGGAAGTGGTCATCGTCTCTCTCGGTGTGCAGCAGTGCCAGGAAACCATTCGCACGGCATTGGCCATGGGTGGTGATCGCGGCATTCTGGTCCAGACCGATGAGGAATTGCAGCCGCTGGCTGTGGCGAAGGCGCTGAAGGCCATTGTCGAGAAGGAGTCCCCGGATCTGGTGATCCTGGGCAAACAGGCCATCGACGATGATGCCAACCAGACCGGTCAGATGCTGGCGGCGTTGCTGGGCTGGGCTCAGGGTACGTTCGCCTCTGAGGTGAAGCTGGACGACGGCAAGATCGAGCTGACCCGGGAAATCGACGGTGGTCTGGAAACCATCGCTTTCAGTCTTCCGGCCGTGGTTACTGCGGATCTGCGCCTCAACGAGCCGCGTTACGCCAAACTGCCGAACATCATGAAGGCCAAGAAGAAGCCGCTGGACACCATGAGCCCGGATGATCTGGGCGTGGATGTCACTCCGCGACTGAAAACGGTCAAGGTTGCCGAGCCGCCGAAGCGTTCCGGTGGCGTGAAGGTGGCCGATGTGGCCGAATTGGTCGACAAGCTCAAGAACGAAGCGAAGGTGATCTGACATGGCGGTACTGGTCATTGCGGAACACAACAACGAAGCGCTGGCTCCGTCCACCCTGGCCACGGTCACTGCGGCCAAGGCCATGGACGACAGCGTGGACGTGCTGGTGGCCGGCGCCAACTGTGGTGCCGTGGCCGAAGAGGCCGCCAAGGTTGCCGGCGTGAATAAGGTGCGCGTGGCGGACGCTGCTCATCTCGAGCATCCGCTGGCTGAAAACCTGGCCGATCTGATCGTGAAGCTCGCCGGTGATTACAGCCATCTGGTGGCGCCCGCCAGCACGTTCGGCAAGAACGTGATGCCCCGGGTTGCCGCACTGTTGGACGTGCAGCAGATTTCGGACATCACTGAGGTGGAATCCGCCGATACGTTCGTGCGGCCCATCTACGCCGGTAACGCGCTTGCGACGGTGCAGTCCTCGGACGAAACCAAGGTGTTGACTGCGCGTCCCACCGCCTTCGACAAGGCGGATGCGGAAGGTGGCAGCGCCGAAGTGGAATCGGTGGATGCCGGCAGCGATGCGGGTCTGAGCAGCTTTGTCGGCCAGGAGCTGACCAAGTCTTCCCGTCCAGAGCTGACTGCCGCGGAGATTGTCGTCTCCGGTGGACGCGGTGTGGGCAGCGAGGAGAACTTCAGCCTGATCGAAGATCTCGCCGACACGCTGGGTGCCGCCGTGGGCGCTTCCCGTGCCGCAGTGGACGCCGGCTTCGCGCCCAACGATTACCAGGTGGGTCAGACCGGTAAGGTGGTTGCGCCGGATCTGTACGTCGCCGTGGGTATCTCCGGTGCGATCCAGCACCTGGCCGGCATGGAAGGCTCCAAGGTGATCGTCGCCATCAACAAGGATGAGGAAGCTCCGATCTTTGAAGTGGCCGATTATGGCCTGGTGGGCGACCTGTTCCAGGTGGTGCCGGAACTGACCGAGAAGCTGAAGGGCTGAAACGGCTCAGGATCGACGTTAAAAGCCCGCCTATCGGCGGGCTTTTTTTCGTCTTGAGGAACGGATTCGCCAGGTGCGTGGAAGCGGCTTGCCGGGGAGCTGGCACCCGTGCTCGACGAGGGTAACGCTTTGTCAGCGAAACGCCTGCCGCAGATGATCGGTGATGCGCTCCTCCAGCCAGTACTGTGGTCGCCAGGGCAGCCCCCGTACAAACCCCACATGGCCGCCACCATGGCTGATTTCCAGCGTGATTGCCTCCGGTAGCCGCTCGGGTAGGGTTGCGGGCGGAACAAAGGGGTCGTCAAGTGCATGCAGGAGGAGGGTGGGGCTGCGAATCGCGTCCAGGCGTCGGATAGGTGCGCAACGCTGATAATAATCCTCAGCGTTGCGGAAGCCGTGGAGCGGCCCGGTGAAACGGTCGTCGAAGTCCCACAGGGAGCGCACGCGGCGTAAGTCATGTGGGTCGATGGGCAGTGGCTGTTGCGCGTGTTTCTTTCGTACCAGGCGCTTGAGATTGCGCACGATGTCCCATTGGTAGAGGCGTTGGAACCCCTGGTCCAGATGACGGGCACAGGCATCCAGGACCAACGGTACCGATACCCCCACGGCCGCGGTGATCGGGGTGGAATCGCCCCTTTCCGCCAGCCAGTTAAGGCTGATGATGCCGCCCATGGAAAAGCCCACAAGGCCAAGCCTCCGTCCTGGATGCTGGCGCAGCACATGGCTGATGGTCTGCTCCAGGTCTTCGGTGGCGCCGGCGTGGAAAAAGCGGTCCAGCCGATTAGGCACGCCCCCGGCGCCGCGGAACTGCATCACAACGCCCCCCATGCCCTGGGCGCGCAGGGCCTGGACCAGCCCCAGCACGTAGGGAGAGCGGGCGCAGCCACCTATACCGTGCAGAATCACCACCAGCGGCCCGTCAGCCGCCGGGCCCCAGGCCAGCCGCAGTATGTCCCCATCCTTCAGATCCAGCTGCTCCTCATGCACGGAAATCGCCGGCGGGCGGCGCGTCAGTGCCGGCCAAAGCGTTTGTCCATGTCCGGAGCGCAGCCAGTCGGGCGGGCGGAAATCACTGTGCTGGATCATGTC
>SLCE01000169.1 GCA_007125985.1 Ectothiorhodospiraceae bacterium
CCAGGTACGAGTCCTGGCAGGCCCACCAAAAAAGAAAATAGTTAGAAAAGAGCGCTAACACACGGTATGTTAGTGTAAACGATATGTAGACATTGACGCGGCATCCTCGCGACCCCCCTTTACGAAACTTCGATTTCGCTACATGCTTCCCATCGATTTACCTTCGTTGATTCGGACTATTCTATAGGGCCCGCGGCAGACGAATCCTACGATGAAGTGTGTTGCTGAACACTTGCATGGCGAGGCACTTAGGCGCACGGACGAGTTAGAGCGAGACCTGTTCGCGCGAAGCAGCTTCAGTCGCTACTACTATGCTTACTTGCTCACTGCAAGATCTCTTTGGCGCGACATCAAGGGCCGTTCCAATGACATACCCCACGCGGCGCTTCCTCAAAGCCTTGAGACTTCAATAAAGGAACAGCTGCTTAGGGACCTCTCTCGGGCCTTCAAGGCTGGTGCAATTACAGCGAGTGAGCATGGGCGGCTCAGGGTACGAGAAAATTCTACTTCTGGCTGCTGCTACTATCCGGGGGGATTACCCTGCGGCGCCTCCCCTGCGTCAAGACCACGTAGGGAAGCCGGGCTTTCCCTCTTGCCGTCACCGTAGACCACCTTGGAACGGTGACTGGCCTGTGCGCTTGATCTGCCGGCACCCACTGGCTGCTGCCGCCTGGCAGTATGACCAGGGCCTACCCTGCGGGGCAACGGCCAACGCGGCCAAGTACCTGGCCGGAGAAGCCGAGTTCTCAGAAGGAACGGTTAACGGGCGCTCTACCCGTATACTGCTCAGCATGTTTCCAGCTCGAGGACCTCATGGTGGATCCGCATGACGCCAACACCCACTGACGCCCAGGCACGCTTTTTCATTGCCGGGCTGGGACTGGCGCAGATCGCATCATGGGGTTCGACGTTCTATAGCTTTCCCCAGATCGCCGAGCGCATGAGCGGTGACCTCGGGTTTACACGTGTCGAACTCTACGGTGCAGCGACGCTCGGCGTGCTGCTATCCGGCCTCGCGGCCTACCTGGTCGGCGTTGCCATCGATCGGGGGCTTGGCCGCCACCTGATGGCAGGGGGATCAGTGCTGGTTGGCATGCTACTGCTGGCCTGGTCGCGCGTGGAAACGCTGCTCCCGTTCTACTTCATTCTGGCCGGCATTGGTCTGCTTCAGGCAGCAATTCTGTACGAGGCGGCATTCGCTGTCGTCGCACGCCGTTTCGGTTCTCTCTCTGCACGCCAGGGTATTACTGCCATTACCTTGTGGGGCGGTTTCGCCAGCACGGTTTTCATACCACTGATAGAACTGCTGATTGCCTTGATGGACTGGCGCGGCACGCTGATGACATTAGGGTTGATCAACATTCTGGTCTGCGCGCCACTCTATGGCTGGCTAATACGACCGCAGCACGATGTGCCGCTGCCCGCCCCAGGGCCCGTCAAAGTCAGTGCCCATCACAATGGCCCGGTGGCCGCTGCATTACGCGCGCCGGTTTTCTGGTTGGTGCTGGTGAGTTTCACGGCGCACGCCGCGACCTTCTCGGTGTTGACCTACCATCTGTATCCGCTGTTGCTGGAACGCGGGTTGGATGCGGCGTCGACCGTGGCCATACTGGCCATCATCGGCCCCGCCCAGGTTGTCGGGCGCATTGTGGTCCGGATCACCTTCCCGACAGCGCCAGTACGCCTGCTCGGATCAGTGGTGGTGCTTGGGTTCCCGGTCTCTGTTGCTTTACTCACACTGCTGCCGGCGAATTTCATGGTGTTGCTTGCAGTAGCGGCCTTGTTCGGAGCAGCCAACGGCATCATGACCATCATTCGTGGCATTACGGTGCCAGAGATGGTTTCGCGCCAGGCTTATGGCGCGATCAACGGCCTGCTCACCGCGCCGTCGATGGTGGCACGCGCACTGGCGCCGGTGGCGGCAGCCGCCCTGTGGATGAGCGCGGGCTCCTACCAGCCGGTGCTTGTCGCCTTGTTGGCGCTCTGTGTGATTCTGGCCGGTGCGTTCTGGGCCGCAGCCGCCACGACGACCCGGTCCAGGCCAGCATAGGTTGCTTACTCGTCACCTAAATGGTGTTACGCTGCCGCCATGAGCCGGCAGTGCCCGTAGATCAAACCCGGAAGCCATTAAATGGCACCTCAAGGAAACCACCACCATGCATTTCGCCTACACCCCCGATCAGGAAGCCATTCGTGATGCCGTCGCCAAAGTGTGCGCGGAGTTCAACGATGACTACTGGCTGAAGCGTGACCGCGAAGGCGGATTTCCCACGGACTTTTACGACGCGCTGGCCCGCGACGGCTGGCTGGGTATCTGCACGCCGGAAGCCTACGGAGGGTCCGGGCTGGGCGTGACGGAAGCCACCATCATGATGCGGACGGTTTCCGAATCCGGTGCCGGGATGACGGGCGCTTCCGCTGTGCATATCAACATCTTCGGCCTGAACCCCGTCACCGTCTTCGGGACGGAGGAGCAGAAGCAGCGCATGCTGCGGCCGATGGCGCTGGGAGAGGAGAAAGCCTGTTTCGGTGTAACCGAACCCAACACGGGGCTGAACACCACACAGCTCAAGCTGCGGGCGGACAAACGCGGTGACCGCTATGTGGTGAACGGGCAGAAGGTCTGGATCTCCACCGCCCAGGTGGCAGACCGCATCCTGCTCCTCGCCAGAACCACGCCCCTGGAGGAAGTGGAAAAACCCACCCATGGGCTGAGCCTGTTCTACACCAAGTTCGACCGCTCCCGCATCCATGTGCGGGAAATCGAAAAAATGGGACGCAAGGCGGTGGATTCGAACGAGCTGTTCTTCGAGGATTTCGAGATCCCGGAAGCGGATCTGATCGGCGAGGAAGGGCGCGGTTTCGAGTACATCCTGCACGGCATGAACCCGGAGCGGATCCTGATTGCCGCCGAAGCCATCGGGCTGGGCATGGCGGCGCTGCAAAAGGCGGCGCGTTACGCCCGGGAGCGCATCGTTTTCAACCGCCCCATTGGCCAGAATCAGGGCATTCAGCACCCGTTGGCCAAGTGCTGGGCTGAGTTGGAAGCGGCCTGGCTGCTGGTGCTATCCGCCGCCTGGCAGTATGACCAAGGCCTGCCCTGCGGGGCAACGGCCAACGCGGCCAAGTACTTGGCCGGAGAAGCCGGGTTCACCGCCTGCGAGACCGCCGTCATGACCCACGGTGGCTTTGGCTACGCCAAGGAATACCATGTGGAGCGATATCTGCGCGAAGTCATGGTGCCGCGTATCGCGCCCGTCAGTCCGCAGCTGGCCCTTTCGTACATTGCGGAGCGCGTGTTGGGAATGCCGAAGTCATACTGAACACGGACAGGGGACGCATTCAGGCAGGCAAGGGCTGTCATCAGCAGCCAAGCTGCGCGGCCAATGCGACCAAGTCCCGGGCATGCAGCGTATTTGTCGGTTGCGGCGAGACGTCTTTGTCCTGCGTTGGGCCGAACTCCCGCGGGCGCTCGATGTAGGCTGTCTGCAGGCCACAGCCACGGGCCGCATCCAGGTCATCCTGATGGGCGGCCACCAGCATGACATCTGCGGGAGCAACACCGAATACATCCGCGACTCCCAGATAGGTTTCCGGGGCGGGTTTGTACTTGCGGAAAACCTCCGCTGACAGAATGCAGTCCCAGGGCAGCCCGGCGTGCTTGGACATGTTGGTTAGTAAGCCGAGATTGCCGTTGGACAGGGTGCAGATCAGGTAGCGTTCTTTCAGGCGCCTCAGCCCCTCGACGCTATCCGGCCATGGATCCAGGCGATGCCAGACCCGGTTCAGCTCCCACTTCTGCTCTTCCGTCAGCCCGCTCACCCGGAACCGGTCCAGCACCTGATCCAGTATGAGCCGATGGAGATCATCCAACCGCGTCCAGCCCAGTTCGCCTGACATGACCCGCTGCATGGCCGGCACATAGCCTTCGCGCCAGGCAAGCGCAAAGGCATTGGCGTCCACATCCAGCCCCATAGCCGCAACCTCGCGTGCCACGGAACCATGCCAGTCCACCACGGTGCCGAACACATCGAAAGCCAGCACTTTGATCGTCGTCATTTACGCCCCCCTGGAGAAGCACTGAGCTATTCCCATAGCGTTTCCTTACAGATAGGGCATGAGCAACCGCGCCACTCCATCTCGCAAACGCAGCGCGATGTTGCGTTCATTGAGCTGCTGCAGCGTCAACCGGCGGGCATGGGCAATGCGGGTAGCCACGCGCGCGGCCAGATTCGTGGCAAGCTCCGGATCATAGCATTCCACATTGAACTCGAAATTCAGGCGCAGGCTGCGCGGGTCCCAATTGGATGAGCCGAGGAACGTCCAGCAGTCGTCCACGATCATCAGCTTGGTGTGGTCGAACGGTTTACCCGTGAGCCAGACACGGCAGCCATGGCCCAGCACCTGCCGGATCTGCCCCAGCACGGCCCAATGCACAAAGGGCAGATTGTTGTGCGCGGGCAACACGATATCCACCTGCACACCGCGCAGCGCCGCCAGATTGAGGGCTGCGGCCAGCGTGCTGTCCGGGAGAAAATACGGTGTGACGATACGGATGTTGCGCTGGGCGCAGGCGATACCCGCGTGCAGGGAGAGCTGGTGCTTGAGCAGATTGTCATCCGGGCCCCCGCGCACTCCGCGCGCCACCACATCACCCACCGGGCCCAACTCCGGGAACCAGACATCACCCTCCAGCCGCTCCCCGGCGGAGAACAACCAGTCTTCATAGAACACTTCCTGCAAATGCCTGACCACCGGCCCCCGGAAGCGGAAGTGGATATCCCGCGCCGCCCGGCGCCCGGAATGCAGCAGATGGTTCTGCCGGATGTTCATGCCCCCGGTGAACCCCACGCGCCCGTCCACTATCAGCAGCTTGCGATGATTACGCAGGTTCATGCCGATGAAGCGGGCCGGGAGCCGCGGGAAGAAACGCGCAACGGGGACCTTGCGCCGTTTCAGGTGACCCACCATGGAGGGCCAGCTATAGCGTTCGCCGGCATTGTCGATCAGTACGCGCACCTGAACCCCGCGCCGGGTCGCCGCCTCCAGCGCATCTGCAAACTCCCGTCCCACCCGATCATTGCCGAAAATGTAGGTGGCCAAAGTCACGCTGCGGCGGGCTCCACGGATCGCCTCCAGCATGGCCGGATAGGCATCTTCCCCGTCAACCAGGTGCTGCACCGTATTCCCACCCACCAAGGGGCGGGCGGTGATGCGGTTCATGGCGCCGGCCAGCGAGACGAGATGCGCGTGATCGGGCGGCAGGCGCCGCCCCAGTTCGGCGGGGTCGACATTATCCGGCGACTGGTAGCGCCCCAGTTCCACCCGCCTCAGGGCATGCGCGCGGCGGCGTATGCGGTTTATGCCGAACAGCAGGTAAAGGACTGTTCCGAAGACTGGCAACAGCCAGATCAGCACCACCCAGGTGGTGGCACTGCGCGGTTCCCGTTTGCTCAGCACGGCATGACCGGACGCCAGCAGGGACACAGCGGGGACCAGGATTGCGACCAGGCTGTACCAGTAATCCATGACGGGGCACGGGGCCCGGAACCTCCCTGTCAGTAAAGCGCGTAGTGCACGACCACGCCAAGAAACACAACGCCACCCAGCAGATTATTGTTCAGAAACGCCTTGAAGCAGTCCTCACGGGCGCGCGCTCGCATCAGCCATTGCTGGTAGATGAACAGGCCGGCGGCAACCAGCAACCCAATGGTCCAGGCCCAGCCCAGTTCCACCCGCTGCCCGGCCAACACCAGCGTGACCAGCATGAGCACCTGCAGAATGCCCACCATCAGCCGGTCGGCATCACCGAATAGCACGGCCGTGGACTTCACGCCGATCTTGAGGTCATCGTCGCGATCCACCATCGCATACTGCGTGTCATACACCGTGGCCCAGAGCACGGCGGAGATGAACAGCAGCCAGGCCACCGGGGGCACCGCACCGGTTTGCGCAGCGAAGGCCATGGGTATGGCCCAACCGAACGCGGCCCCCAGATGCACCTGCGGCAAATGGGTATAGCGTTTCATAAAGGGGTAGCTGGCCGCCAGCGCGACCGCGACCAAAGAGAGCAGAATCGTCAGCCGGTTCATCAACAGCACCAGCCCGAAGGCCACCAGGCAAAGCAGCACGAACAGGGCGAGCGCCTCCCGCTCGCTGACCTTGCCCTGGGCCATCGGCCGGTGCTTTGTGCGTTCTACATGACCGTCGATATTCCGATCAGCGAAGTCGTTGATCACGCAGCCGGCGGCGCGCATCACCAGCACCCCCAGCACAAAGACCACCAGCACCAGCAGATCAGGGACCCCCTCCGCGGCAATCCATAGCGCCCACAGCATGGGCCAGAGCAGCAGAAAATTACCGATAGGCCGGTCCAGGCGTGCCAGCCGTGCATAGTTCACCAGACGTTCCTGTAATGAACTGGCCTGCATCACTGTCATGAGAACAACTCCGGCAGAAACACTTCCGCAACCAGCAACGGGCGGCGGTTCAACCAATGCACCCGGCGCCGTGCCCAAAGGGCTGCGTGCGGCCCGACTCCCAGTCGGCGCATGCGCTGCACGAGCCAGCTGTCCTGTTTCAGTTGCGCGATTTCCAACGCGTCCCGACGTGTGCCACCCCAGGCGAACAGCAACTCACCCAACGGTCGGGAGCCCAACAGCCGCAATGCCCTATTCTGACCCACCAGCGATTGCCCCGGAACCACCGAGCGCGCGAAGACCACCGGCACTGTGCCGCAGCAAAGCGCCACCTCTCGAACCCATGCGTAGCGCCGACGGTGCAGGCCAAGGCGGCGCGCCTCATCCAGACTCGGCCGCTCCCAGCCCTCCGCCAGCACGCGGACTCGGAAACCACCACCGCAGTGCCCCCGCAACCGGGCGGTGAGTGACAGGGTTCCGCACAACCAGGAATCGATGTCCGGATCGGCGCACCGGCCAAGACCGGGAGGCCCGACCCACCATGCAGGCAATTGCTGTCGCAAGACATTCCCTCGAACGAACCGTTTCGATGGTGGCGCAGTATCGCATGCGCGGCCCGGATTACCGAAGCCGGCACAGCCAGGCACCCGATTCCGGAGCACAAAGCGGGTATAATGCCGCCCATTCGATTCACACAGGCAAGGGCCGCGGAACACATGAGCAATCAGGAAGCAGCTGCAGCCAGCAACTTCATCCGCCAGATCATCGACCGGGACCTGGCCGAGGGCAAGAACGACGGCAAGGTGGCCACCCGCTTTCCGCCGGAACCCAACGGTTACCTGCATCTGGGGCACGCCAAATCCATCTGCCTGAACTTCGGCATCGCCCGGGACTACAACGGCACCTGCAATCTGCGTTTTGACGACACCAACCCGGAGAAGGAAAGCCAGGAGTACATCGACGCCATCAAGACCGATGTGCTCTGGCTGGGCTACGAATGGGACCGGCTGTGCCACGCTTCGGACTACTTCGAGCAGTTGTACGCCTTCGCTGAGGAACTGATCCGCGCCGGCAAGGCCTACGTCTGCGACCTGAACGCGGAGCAGATGCGTGAATACCGCGGCACGCTCACCGAACCCGGCAAGAACAGCCCCTACCGGGAGCGCTCGGCGGAGGAAAACCTGGATCTGTTCCGGCGCATGCGCGCCGGTGAGTTCGACAGCGGCACCCGGGTGCTGCGGGCGAAAATCGACATGGCGGCGCCCAACATCAACCTGCGCGACCCTACGCTGTACCGCATCCGCAAAGGCGCGGCCCATCACCAGACCGGTGAGGCCTGGGCCATTTATCCCATGTACGACTACACCCACGCGCTGTCGGACGCGCTGGAGGGGATCACCCATTCCCTGTGCACACTGGAATTCGAGGATCATCGGGCGCTCTATGACTGGTTCGTGGAAAACGTGGATGCACCGTCACGCCCCTACCAGTACGAGTTCGCCCGACTCAATCTGGAATACACGGTGCTCAGCAAGCGTAAGCTCACTGAACTGGTGAACGAAGGCCATGTAAAGAGCTGGGATGACCCGCGCATGCCCACCATCGCCGGCATCCGACGCCGCGGCTTCCCGCCGGAGGCCATCCGGGATTTCTGCACCCGCATCGGCGTGACCAAGTCCGACGGGCTGGTGGAGATTGCCATGCTGGAGAACTGCGTACGGGAAAGCCTGGACGCCACGGCTCCTCGTGCCATGGCGGTGCTGCGGCCGTTGAAGGTGGTGATCACCAACTATCCCGAAGGCCAGGTGGAGGAGATGACCGCGGCCAACCACCCCAAGGATCAATCCATGGGCACACGCACGGTGCCGTTTTCCCGCGAGTTGTACATCGACCAGGGCGATTTCGTGGAAGTGGCGCCGAACAAGAAATGGAAGCGCCTGACCCTGGGCGGCGAGGTGCGGCTGCGCAACGCCTACGTCATCCGCTGCGACGAGGCGGTGAAGGACGCCGACGGCAACATTGTGGAACTCCGCTGCAGCTACGACCCCGACACCCTGGGCGCGAATCCGGAAGGGCGCAAGGTCAAGGGCGTGATCCATTGGGTATCCGCCAGTCACGGCGTACCGGCGGAGATTCGACTGTACGACCGCCTGTTCAACGTCGAGAACCCGGGCGCCGCGAAAGACCGGGACTGGCGCCAGGATCTGAACCCGGAATCGCTGGTGGTGATCGAAGGCGTGGTGGAACCCTCGCTTGCCCAGGCTGCGGCCGGCGCCCGCTTCCAGTTCGAACGCGAAGGCTATTTCTGCGTGGACAGAAAGGACAGCACGACGGGGCGTCCGGTGTTCAACCGCACCATCACGTTGCGGGATACCTGGGCGAAAATTGCGGGGAAGGGGTAGCACACCGGTTGCCCATCACGTGTCCGGCGGTGGCCGGATTGGTGGCAAACGCCGCAGGCGGCTGCCGGCATCGGCCTCAAGGCCGAAGAGCATGGCCACGCGGCGGCATTTACCGGTCTACACCCGGCCATAACGCTGGGCCTCGCCGACCCAACGCTGAATCAGTCGTTCCACCGTCTGCAGGTCGTCCTGCAGTAGCTGATCCGCCATACGCTGCACGCGAGGCAACAACGCGGCATCCCGGCTCAGGTCCGCCACCCGGAACTGCCAGGCACCGGTCTGGCGGGTGCCCAGCAGCTCCCCCGGCCCGCGGATTTCCAGATCCTGGCGGGCAATCTCGAAACCGTCCGTGGTCTCCCGCAGAACGCCCAACCGCCGCCGTGCGGTTTCCGTCAACGGGGCCCGGTACAGCAGCACACAGGAGCTGGCCGTAGCACCCCGCCCCACGCGCCCACGCAACTGGTGGAGTTGTGCCAGGCCCAGCCGCTCCGGATTCTCGATCACCATCAGGCTGGCGTTGGGCACGTCCACGCCCACCTCAATCACCGTGGTGGCCACCAGCAGATGCAGTTCCCCGGCGGCGAAGGCCGCCATCACCGCTTCCTTGTCAGCCGGCTTCATGCGCCCGTGCACCAACCCGACACGGATCTCCGGGATCGCCTCGGTCAGCA